>JAEZDW010000167.1 GCA_023417955.1 Bacteroidota bacterium | reverse complement strand
ACATGGTCTGGCGGAATACAGTCTCATCAGCAAACATAATCTTTCGGCCGGATTACAGTTCAAAGACCTCCTGAGCGGAATGTTTACACTTCCCAAGCCAGGTGAGGAAGATGAGGATGACGAAGATGAGGGCTTTGCGAGTGGTCGTTTCTAAGACTAGCCAGCAGGTTCTTTGTTCACCCTAATAGGATTACATCATGAAGCCACAGGAATCGTTTCCGATAAATCCGCAGCAGGTGCGCCAGTTGCGGAAGATGGTTGACCGTGGCGAAGGCTTTCATCTCGAATTTAAGCGCAAGGCATTGTATCCCGAAAAGATCGTTCGGGAAATGGTGGCTTTTGCAAACGCCGGAGGAGGTATACTTCTTGTTGGTGTAGGCGATGAAGGAACGATTCCGGGGCTGAAGTATCCGGAAGACGACTCACATGAAATCCGAAAGGCACTTGAGCGTTGCCGGCCGCGATTACCTGTGACTGAAACGTTTGTGCCAATCGGGCAGGGAAAATCGGTATTGCTCTATGAGATTTCCGAGAGTCGGAAAAAGCCGCACTATCTCCTGAATGCCGGGAACGAACGGGAGGCCTTTGTTCGGGTCGACGATAAGAGTATCCGCGCCAGCCGTGAGATGTGCGAGATTGCCCGACGGATGCTTGGAAACAAGGGCACGCGATTTCATTACGGGGATTATGAGCGAATGCTCATTCAATATCTCGACAGTCATGGCACCATTACATTAAAGACGTTTATTGAACTCAGTGGTCTTAAACGATTTATCGCTTCACGGAAAGTTGTGACCCTGGTGTTGGCCGGCGTACTTCGAATAACACCACACGAAAAAGGCGATATCTACTCACTCGCCATCGCGCGGTAATCCGCAAAAAAATCCCGAGCGACATTCGAAACGTTTGCTTCAGATTGTTTACATTTCGTAAACCAAGTTCTTTGTGCAGCATGGCTAAATCCAGGAAGGAAAAGAAAGTCTTTGTCTTAGACACATCTGTCATTATCTACGAACACAATTCAATCCTCAATTTTGCTGAACACGATGTAGGAATACCGATCACGGTCCTCGAGGAGCTTGATAATTTCAAGAAAGGAAACGACACAAAGAATTTTGAAGCGCGGGAGTTCATTCGTCTTATCGACAAGCTTGCGAAGGGACAGATGCTGCACCAATGGAATCCGATCAACGGAAAGAGTAAGGGTGCCTTCAAGGTTTTAATGGACACCAAAAGCGCCGTCGACGCAAACAAGATTTTCAACGAGCACAAGCCCGATCACCGGATTCTGAACGCGGCGCTGCAAATACAAGCGGAGGAGAAGGGAAAACGAGTGATCCTTGTTTCAAAAGATGTAAACCTTCGTTTGAAGGCTAAAGCACTCGGGCTTCAATCGGAAGATTACACTACCGGTAAGGTCGAGAACATTTCATCATTGTATTCGGGCAAAACCATAATTGAAGACGTAGACTCGGATTTGATCAACCTGCTTTACGAAAAAGGTTACTGCCCGCCCGAAGACATCCTGGGTAAACTAAAGCCGGAAAAAAATCACTATTATATTCTCAAGAGTGGCAAGAAGTCTGCGCTTGCATACTTCAATCCATTTAATGAAATGGTTGAACACGTTGAGAAGCGATCCGTTTACGGGGTTAAGCCGAGAAATGCCGAACAAACATTTGCGATACACGCGGCGTTGAAGCCGGAAATAAAGCTGGTTTCCATTCAAGGTGTTGCCGGAACCGGGAAAACTCTCCTCGCCCTGGCTGCTGCGCTTGAACAAAAGCGTGAGTACAAGCAGATCTATCTTGCGCGTCCAATCGTACCGTTGTCGAATAAGGATATCGGGTATCTGCCTGGAGATATTAAGTCGAAAGTGAATCCTTACATGGAACCGTTGTGGGATAATCTGAAATTTATTCAGAATCAATACAACGAAACTGATAAAGAGTATTCAAAAATCACGGAGATGGTTAACCAGGAAAAGCTGGTAATCACACCGCTTGCTTACATCCGCGGTCGCAGTCTTTCAAACATTTGCTTCATTGTTGATGAAGCTCAAAACCTCACGCCGCATGAAGTAAAAACGATTATTACCCGTGCAGGTGAGAACACCAAGATCATTTTTACCGGCGACATCTATCAGATCGACACCCCTTACCTCGATTCACAAAGTAACGGATTGTCGACACTCATAGATCGGTTGAAAGATCATGAACTGTATGCACACGTGACGTTGGAGAAAGGCGAACGATCTGAACTCGCCAACCTTGCTAACGAACTGCTTTGATTAGTATTTTTCGTCTTCGTTCGGGAAGCTGCGGGATTTAACGTCGCTTACAAAGCGCCCGACTGCATCCTTTACGATCGTATCGAGGTCCGCATAGCGCCGAAGAAAGCGCGGTTTAAATTCCTTGTTGATACCCAGCATGTCCTGCATAACCAGCACTTGTCCGTCAACATCCGCACCAGCGCCTATCCCTATCGTTGGGATCGACAGGCTTGCCGTAACGCTACCTGCAAGCACGGCCGGAATTTTTTCAAGAACAATACCAAAGCATCCGCATTCCTGCAGTAACAGCGCATCTTCGGAGAGCTTCTTTGCTTCTGCTTCTTCGCGTGCGCGGACGGTATACGTACCAAACTTGTAGATTGATTGTGGCGTGAGGCCGAGATGACCCATGACGGGAATTCCGGCGCTGAGTATTCTCACGATTGAATCCTTCACTTCACTCCCTCCTTCCAGCTTTACGGCGTGGGCACCGGCCTCTTTCATAATTCGAATCGCTGAGCGGAGTGCCTCTACGGAGCTTCCCTGATACGTACCAAACGGGAGGTCAACTACGACTAAGGCACGTTTAACTGCCCGCACCACAGACGCAGCATGATAAATCATTTGATCTAATGTAATTGGAAGAGTAGTCTCATGTCCCGCCATCACATTCGAGGCTGAATCGCCAACCAGAATGATATCGATGCCCGCGGCATCAATCAGTTTTGCCATACTAAAATCGTACGCTGTCAGCATGGATATCTTTTCACCACGGTTCTTCATCTCCTGGAGCTGATGCGTCGTAATCCTCTTTATTTCCTGTTTGTGAACTGACATCACTAACCTTGTTT
The DNA here is from genome assembly GCA_023417955.1 of Bacteroidota bacterium. GTDB lineage: Bacteria > Bacteroidota > Bacteroidia > Cytophagales > Cyclobacteriaceae > Ohtaekwangia. The sequence continues at coordinate 21,748 of JAEZDW010000167.1, read as the reverse complement.
AGAGTTAAAATTATTTACTGATAAGATCAGTAGCTGGTTTGGATCCAGCAATTAACGAAGGTATACGGCGAATTCTTTCTTATCAAGCCTAACTTCGACGTGTTCCTTCAAGGTTGTCGCCAGTTGATACCCCGTGTACTGGGGGTAAACAGGGAAATTGGTATGACTTCTGTTTACCAATACAGCTATTTCGATCTTCTTCACCTCTGTCTTCAAAAACGGCTTCATGCCGTAGGCAAAAGTTCGTCCTGTATTCAACACGTCGTCGACGAGGATAATACATTTTTTGCGTATCTCTTTTACATCACAATCGAGTGTGATTTCACTCTGCTGAGGCGCGGCTTTGTCGATAGTAACCTTAACAAGTTTTATCGCCAGCGTCGAAACCCGTTCGAGTTCAGCGGCGAGCAAACTTGCAAGCGTATAGCCATGCCCGTCAATACCAGCAACGACCAGCGCCTTGCTGTCGAAGTTGTTTTCAAAAATCTCATACGCCATCCGACGGATTTTCTGCTTTATCTGAGCCTCCGTCAGAATCAGGTTTTGTTCCGCGGTCATTTTTTAGGTATGTGTTGCGATAGGAAGCGACTTACTGTCTTTGAACGTAGAAAGTATCACCATTGACTGCAGACTGTCAACGACTTCAATATTAGATACTTTTTCGAGCATAAGCTGTTGATAGGAAGCGATGTCTGCACAGACAATTTTCAGAATAAAATCGCCGGACCCTGTAATATGATGACACTCGATGATTTCGTCAACGCTCTTAATAGCGGTAATGAATTTGTTGATGTTCTCTTTGTTGTGGCCTTTGAGTGTCGCCATGACGAATGTACTTACACCCAACCCGACGCTGGCAGGATCAATGACGGCGTGATAACTCCGGATAACGCCGGACGATTCAAGCTTGTTTACGCGTTCAAGCGTCGGCGCCGGTGACAGACCGATTTCCTTTGCAAGCTGGGCATTGGTTATGTTCGAGTTCCTTTGCAGGATTTCCAGGATCTTTCGATCCGTCGCGTCGAGTTTTACATTTCCTTTCATATGTACAAGGGTGTGTTGACCAAATAAAATTTGGGTAAAAATAGTCTTAAATATTAGAAATTCAGTAGGAGCCCTATTTTTTGTTTTTTCTTCAAATGACGGACACACCCAGGGCCACAAACCCGCATGAATAAGGCTCCGATGCAGCCTATTCTAAAAGTAAAGACGGGCTGTCAAGAATGGCTTTTATTCCCTGGTCGAGCGGTGTCAGTTCTCTGTTCAGGATTTCCATCATCCGCGATGAATCAGGCTGCCTTCTGGTCATATCACCTTCTTTCAGCGGGGGCAGAAATTGTATGGTTGACTTTGAGTTTGTAAGCCTGATGACTTCGCGCGCAAGGTCAACGATCTGGTAGTTCTTCTCACTCCCAATGTTAATCACCCCATTGACCATGAGGTTGCCTTCAAGAATACGCAGCGTGGTTTCTGTATTGTCGTCGATGTAGCAGAACGTCCGACTCTGCGTCCCATCCCCATAAATGGTGAGCGGACTATTCTGAAAGGCAAGTTTGAGAAATCTGGAGATAACAAAGTCCGGGCTTTGCTTTGGTCCGTAGGTATTGAAGAATCTGAACACCGTATACTCAAGTCCGTACTCCTTATGATAGGACCGGCAAAACGATTCACCCACATTCTTCACCACGGCATATGGCAGTCTCGAATTCAGCGGAGTAGTTTCTTCGTGCTGGGGAAGCGCTACAGGTTCACCATACACCTCCGAGGAACTGGCAAAGAACACCCGTTTTACTCCGGTGTTCTTGCAGAGGCTGAGCACGTTTTTTATTCCTTCAAGGTCGTTGAGAACGGCCACGGGATTGTCCAGTGTTCGTTTCACACCTACGACGGCCGCATAGTGGAAAACGTAATCAAACCCATACCGTGTCATCACTGCGCTGATGTCATCATAATCGTTCACGTCGCATTTGATGAACCGGCAGTTTTCATGCACAGGCACTTTACGCACATCCCCGGTAAGGAGATTATCGACAAGTACGACAAAGTATTTTCCGGTTGAAAGAAGTCGTTCCGCGAGTGAACTTCCAATGAATCCGGCTCCGCCGGTTATCAAGATCTGCTTCATTTGTCAAGTGTTTGTTGTCCGTAAATATCACGGTATATGTTTTCTGCAATTTCGTAGTTACGATATTGGATAGCGATATTCCTGATCCTGGCTTTTAAGCCGGGTTCTCTGAGAACGTCGTCAATTGTTTTTGCTGCAACCTCATATGCCTGAGTAGAAAGTCCGGTCAGGACTGCCCCGATTTTGTGCTTCAAAATAATGTCGGAGTCGTCTGAGATACCTGGCGGTATCACGACGGGGAGGCCTAATGCCCAGTATTCTCCATTTTTTATTGGCGTGCAGTATCGTTTCGACGGCACTGGTTTCACAGGTGTTATTGCAAAGTCACCTGCTCTCAGGTAACGGGGTATCTCTTGATGAGGGACAAAAGTGTTTATGACTATGTGCCGGTCTATGCCGGCGCGGTCAATCCAGCGATCGATGTCATCGCGATTTTGGTTTGTAAGAAGGAGGACCCTAAACCGCCCACCGAACTGACGGACGCAAGCAGCGAAAAAATCAAATACTTCCTGATCCAGGTAAATATCGCCAAACTTGCCTGCATAAACGCATACAATCATCCCATCCAACGTAAGGGCTGAGCGAATTTCGGTATCATTTGGCTTCAGAGAAAAGTGGTCAAGGTTGACGCAGGCAGGTTTTACAACGAAGTATTCGAACGTTGCACCGTACTTACGAAGGGCATAATCCCGCATTCCCTCAGTGGCTGAAATCACAGCGAAAGCCCTATGTGCCTGTTTCTTTTCCAGCCAAAACAGAATTCTAAAGGGCAGCCCGCCTTTTTTCCAGCTGCCATTTTCAACCATCGCCTCAGCGTGGGGTTCAAAGCTATCGAGAATCAGGCGGCGACCTGTCAACTTGCTTAGGAGATAACCCGCTGCTCCGGCAGGAGTACACCACGCGTGAAGGACGGTTACATTGTGCCTGCGTATTGTCTGCGTGAGACTGAAAATCCGAGTGATCCAGGATGTCATTCCTTTCATGCCGAATGGGTAATATCGAAATGGTATCCATTTGATGCCTTCGGCCTCCAGACTATTCCGGTCCTCCGCAGACTCCGGCCACGAATGTTCGAGCGTAACAAGAAAGAGGCGTGAACCGGGCGAAATATTTCGTCGGATAATCCTAACGTAGGGCAACGTATAAGTTTGAATCAGTGCATCCCGGTATGACCAGTATGTTATCACCAAAACGTTACCTTTGTACCCTGAATTCATCTCAAATGTCAATCAAACTTAACCGTTCCAAGAAGCGCCATCTGCTCCTTTCGATATTGTACAAGCTCGACAAAATAATGCCTTTTTCCAATGCGGCAAAAATGAAACTGTATCTCGACCTCGAATGGATTTTCGAACGTTTCGCGCACGAAAAATCATTCAGGGTTTTTGCCCATGGTGACCATCCCGTAAGAAATTTGTCGACGTCCTTTCTGGAAAAACACTTGTCAAAAGAACACAAAGTACTTGACCTCGGCTGTAATACGGGCGAGTTGACGTTCCTGATTTCCAAACATGCGGATAAGGTAACCGGCATCGACAATAATGTGGGGTTTGTCGATGAAGCTATCAAGCGGTATTCCTCCGCAGGGATCGACTTTGTTTGCGACGATGCTGAGAAGTTTCTGCAAAAAAATGACCGTCGATTCGAGGTGCTCATCCTTTCCCATATTTTGGAGCATCTCGACGATCCTCAGTCTCTGCTGTCAGGATATCAAAAGTTCTTCGACTACATCTACGTTGAGGTTCCTGATTTTGAACGAACGCATCTGAACATCTACCGGCAACATCTCGGATCCTCTCTGATCTATTCCGATGCTGATCATATCTGGGAATTTGACCGTCGTGATATGCTTTCTCTTCTTTCTTCATCGGGCTTGACGGTATTAGATTGTGAATTTCGTTTAGGTGTTCAGAAATATTGGTGCAGGACCGGTTCAACGAAATAGCAGGTTTCTGATAATTACCATCGTACGCCGGGTAAACAACTGCATCGGGTACCTTCGAACTGCCCGATACAGAAAATCCACTGCGACACGCTTCGCACCGCGTTCTGCTGATGATGAAAGATGCAGACTTGCGTAACTTAGAACAAGGGCAGAAAAACGAGGCAGAAGCCTTCCGAACTTCATCCTCACCATGTCATCACCAAACGTGGTTTGAAGAAGTTTGCCAACTTTGGTCCGCATCCCCGCAATCGGAATATTTGACACGCTGCGGTTGGAATGATGGACCAGGGCACTCGTAACCTTAGGGCTATACACAATGGGGTAACGCGCTGCCAGTCGAATCCACAAATCCCAATCCTCAAAGCCGGCCAGATTTCGATCTTCATTAAACTTTAAACTACTCAGTATGTCACACCGCACGAACACGCCCATGCAACTCATCACGTTGCCAATCGTAAGAAGAGCTGTATTGATATCCTTTCCTCCAAAAGAGGTCCATTTTTCAGTAATAATACCGTTCTCCCGAATCCCATAGGCCTGATGATAGATTTCCGGATTCTTATTTTCAACGAGGCCAGAGGAAACAACGGCGAGATGATCAGGAAAAAAGACATCGTCTGAATCCAGAAATGTGACGTATAGCCCCTTCGATAAAGCGATCCCTGCGTTGCGCGCCGCACCCCTTTCGCTGTTCGGAATCCTGGTGTACCTTAGTCGTTCATCCTGAATCGTTCTCACAACTGCTTCGGTATTATCGGTGCTTCCGTCGTCAACTACGATCACTTCATAATTGCGATACGTCTGACTAAATACCGAATCAAGCGTGAACATGATTGACTCAGCCCGGTTATAGGTTGGAATGACGACGCTGAAAAACGGTTCACGCATCATAAAGTCGCCTCAATTTTTCAATCATTCCCTGAAGGGCAAAGTTTTCAAGAACGAAAGTCCGACCGTTGGCAATCAATTGTTGACAAAGTTCCGGATTCCGCAGAAGTTTAAGCAAAGACGTATAAATTGATTCGCTATCGCGAAAATTTACAACGCACGCATGGGTGCCATCCTTTACGAACTCTGCCGCCACGCCGGAAAGCGTAAACACGGATGGTATTCCACAAGCGAGTGCCTCAACATACGTCTGGCCGAATGCCTCGCATATTGCATCCACAGGTGTGTGGACGTATACGTCGAAACATCTGTAGAGCGCACCACTGTCTTCCTCGAATTGAATCAATCGCACGTTCCTCCCTGGTACATCAGCCAGCAAATCAAGTATTGCAGTATGATGTGGTCCCTGCGCGTTGGCAAGGACAAGGACAGCATCAGGTTCCTCCTTCAGCAATTTTGCAAATGCCGGCACAATGTATTGAATGCCTTTCCATTCAATATGGCGTGCAATCACACCCACCACCGGACTCTGCTGAATATTATACTTGTCTTTTATTCTCGCGATTCGTTTCTCATCGACGTCAACAAATGAAGAGAAATCAAAACCGTGATGAATGGTTTTGATTTTAGACTCTGCCACACCTTCAAGATCGCGAAGCACATATCGCGTCGCCTCACTGATTGAAATAACTGTTTTAGCAAAGCGATTGCTGAGGCGATCGTAAAAAACTCCCTTTCGATGATACTTGTGATGGAAGTCACTGGTGTGCCGTGTATATACGCGGTTTTTTACGCCAGCCATGAACGCCGCGGGAAGAGCAAGAATTTGTGCAGTGAGAAGGTGAGCGTGAATGAGATGTGGACGTCTTTTGATAAAGAGCCAAAACAGTTGAAGAAACGCTTTTGGAAAGGACGGCTTGCCATTAATGGTTATCCGTCGGAATTTGTGTCCGTTCCGCTTCAGGTAGTCTTCCAGTTGTGAACCTCCCTTATTCAGAAGGACAAATGTGAGATCAAATCCATCTGACAGATCGCGGGCAATCCACTCAAATGCAAGCGCCTTGTCAACATCTGAAATTACGATAACAATATGTTTCCGTGATTTCATGGCATCGCTATGATATCGACGTGTTTGTTTATCAGATCATGTCCTGACTCAACGGCAGTCCCTGTTTCGGCGTCGCTGATTCTGTATCCAAGATTTTTCAGAAATCCAATCAGCAGTTCAGCTGAATCACCCTGGTCCTTAAGGTTGTTATCATCCACTTCCACAAAGAGCTTGGGACGATGTTCGCGGATAACCTTTTCCGCGCCCCGGAGTATCTGGAGCTCGTATCCTTCAACGTCAATCTTCATCAAATCAATCCGCGAAACCCCGAGAGAATTGTAGTAGTCGTCGAGCCTGTGAACTTCTATTCGTTCACCATCTGCAATGCTTTCATTTATCCGGTTACCTCCGCGATTGAATGAAACCCGTGTTTCCATTATTGCTGTCTTGCGTGCAGCACCCAGGCCAACATTGTGCACGTGTAAATTGCTGAAATTATTGGCTGCTAAATTCTTTTGGCAGAGCGCAAAATTCTGCGGGTCAGGTTCGAAACCAATGACCATGCCCTCAGAAGCTTTCTTTGCCAGGCGAAGCGCCGTGTAACCCAAATTCGTGCCTATATCCAGCACGACCATTGCCGGCAGGCAAAGTTGCTCAAGAGCGTGGTGCGATGCATCAACAAATCCGAAATAATAGTAGTGACCGAGGTAGTCGCTTATGTCAACATGGAGCACAATTCCATCTCTGTGAATCTTACGCCAGCTTGCTTTCGGGTACTGGTAAGGATTCGGCACAAGCCTGGCAGCCAAAGAGCGGGGCGAGCCGTTTGCAGTCATATCCGCAAGTGCGCGTTCAAAAGTCGGGATTTTGAATGCGGCCCGAAAAACATTAAGGATTCTGGTCTTGAGTGATAATCTCATGTCATCCGGTTGCTGTAGCCCCTGAAGATTCGCGTTGCCTGTATCAGGGCAATCATTTTGTATCCAATTTTGTCGAGAGAAGGAATCTTATCAATCAATCGAAGCACAGACAACGTCACGCGTTCGGTTTTCCAAAGGATTAAGAAACAAATTCGTTTGAACAAACTAAATGAAAGTGCGAGTTCAACATAACCCTGGTCGACGGCGAAACGCCTTGTGACTGCCCTTCGTTCCTGGCTGTTGAGCCAGTTGGTCAGGTTCATCCGATCAAGCTCGTTATGATAAACCGTTACACGTGTGTCAATATAGAAGGTGACGCCGATTGCACGTAGCCGTACCGGGAAGTCGTAGTCCTCAAAGCCGGCGAACGGGAATCCGTCGTTGTAGCCTCCGCTCTTCAGAAACTGATCGCGTTCAATTGAAAGGTGAAAGCTCGCAACTGACTTTGACTCAAACAATGCATTTTCGCGCCAGGTTGTTTCATCGTTGTACCAGCCGCGAAAACTCGTCATCCGGTTTCGTTTAAGGAATCGGCCGAATACGGTTTCCCGGAGTTTCCTGTCAAGTTCCTCAGTGTATTCCCAGTTGACGTTAAAACAAGCGTTGGTGTGTTGTTGATGGAGACTGATGACATGTCGTATAGATTGCTCGTTAACGAGAATGTCATCATCGAGAAACAGCAGCAGAGAACCGGTTGAGACGGAAACGCCAAAGTTACGCGCAGATGCAACACCGCGGCCAGGGTTTTTCCTGAAAGTAAATTCCGGAAACTTAACGGTCATTGCATCCAGCGGCTCTTCGCCGTCATTAACAACAATAACCTCTGCATCCAGACCCATGATTGATTTTGAAAGAGCGTCCAGCGACTTTTCCAAAACCTGGCGCCGGTCCTTAGTTGGCATTATGACACTGAGTTTCGTCATCCCTGCTTCTTTTTGGCAATCATGGCAAATCTTTTAAACCTGTCTTCCGTCAATGGTTTCAGGTCGTAGAGTGAGACAGGGTGATGTGATGCTTTTCGAAGGACCTCAAGGCGAAACTGCGGCTTGTGCACATCGTCAAAAATTACAAGGCCACCCGCTGCGCAGATGTCCAGCACGAAGTCAATGTAATCTTTCCTTATCTCGACGAAATTCAAATCAAGCAGAATCAGATTGAAGTCACGTTCACCTGACTGAATAAACTGCTCAAGGGTATTCAGATTGCTTGTAGCAAGTCCCTTTGACGAAAGATATAACCCGGTTTTTTGCAACCATTCAGGGTTGTCATCTACTGACCACACATTTGTGTTGTGTTGTTGGCCAAATTTGCGCAGCGCGTAAGAAGTAAACCCTGACCCAAGGTCCGCGCTTTTTCCAATAGGCGATGCGTGGTGAAGCATCGCAAGGAACCGACACAGTTCAAATGAGGCTGCCATTTCCGGAGTGGAGACAGTTGTTACATACTCGTGGTGCAATGCCCGTACATCATCAAGAGACTCGGAAAATTTATTAAGCGAGGGATATTCCTGGCTGAAGGCTGCGAAGGATCGGATCGACATACGACGAATGGACAATTCCGCTGTCTGTATGAGTTCGCGTGATTTCGTTCTTAGTTTGTGAATGACCATTCCGCTTCCTTGATAAAAATTCGGTTGAGATTAGGATCAGGAAATTCACCTGATGAGAAACTTGCGTTTTCGACATGCAATGTAAGGCAATCGCGCTTTACCTGCAGATCCTGGAAGCGATCGCCGAAATGTATGTCAACATGGTAAACGCCTGAAAACAAAGGAAGTGATGGAATCAACAATTCAACCGCACCTTTCGTCACAGGTTCATCAACGACGCTGCCGTGGTAATGTTTGTTGTTAATACCAAGAATGGGGGCCCCATTTCTATCCTTAATGATCACACCCAGCACCGGGTATTCAATGGAACTCGAGTGCTCAAAATGTACCTTAATGCGTAAGGCGCAGCCCATGTAAATGATCGACGAAAGTCTTTCATCGCACATCACTTCTACTTTCCGAATCAATCCTGTTGTATTGGCAAAATCATAGACACCATTGATTCCGTCGGCGGATACTTCAGCTTCATTAAAATACGCTTCCGTGGTGGTGTATGCATCGCCTATAAGTTTCACGCCGCCATTTTGCAGGTAGACCGCACGTGTACATAGAGAACGGATCGCCGCCATGTTGTGGCTCACAAAGAGTATCGTCCTTCCACTCTTGCTTACTTCCTCCATCTTGCCCATGCATTTCCTCTGGAATGCGGCGTCACCAACTGCGAGCACTTCGTCAATAACGAGAATTTCCGGTTCAAGGAAGGCAGCTACTGAAAACGCGAGGCGCAACTGCATTCCGCTGGAGTAATGTTTAAGGGGTGTCTCGAGGAATTTTTCGACACCGCTGAAATCAACAATCTCATCGAATTTCGCCTGGATTTCATTTCGGCGCATGCCCAGCAGCGAACCGTTGAAGAAAACATTTTCACGCCCGGTCAGCTCCGGATGAAAGCCTGTACCAACTTCAAGAAGGCTGGCAATTCTTCCCCGAACAATAATCCTCCCGTTTGTAGGTGGCGTGATCTTTGAAAGGACCTTAAGCAAGGTTGATTTACCAGCGCCATTTCGTCCGATAATGCCCAGCGATTCTCCTTCGGCTACGTTGAACGACACATCGTCCAAAGCCCAAAAATCTTCATGGGCATCCTTACCACGAAACAACCCGGTCGTAAGTCTTTCTCGCAAGCTGAGGTAGCCGCCGCTTCGTCTTATAGAGAATTTTTTTCCAACATGCTGTACCTCCAGTATCGGCTTCATATGTCTCAGGCAAAGTCGGCAAAATATTCCTCCGTACTCTTGAAATAAAGAAGACCTATTGCAAGAAAGACGAAGCCTGAAAGGATACTGATGGCCAACCAGGTTGTATGAAGTTCATGGTTGGCAGCAATGGGCAGACGGAACAATTCTACAGCGGCATAAACAGGATTCGCGGCGAGTACATATTGAAGCGATGGATATTTCAGAAACGTAACCGGATAGATTACCGGGGTCAGAAAAAAGATCACCTGCACCAGAAAAGGAATAACATACCGGAAATCCCTGTATTTGACATTGAGTGCGGCAAGCAAACATCCCGGCCCCAGCGTTGCGATGATCAAGAGGAAAATCGCGATTGGCCAACACCAAAACGCGGCAGGTGAAACGTGAACCCTGTATATGATTAAAAGGGCGATAAAAATCAAAAGGGACATCAACAGATCGAACAGCGCGGCAAGAATTGACGATACCGGAATCACGAGGCGCGGGAAGTAAATTTTTTTTATGATCAAGGCATTGTTCACCATACTGTTAGCCGCGTTCGTCAGTCCGGATGAAAAACAGTTCCAAATGAGAAGACCTGAAAAAACGAATACCGGGTATGGAAGGGACTGTGACGGAATATTCAGCGCGCGACCAAAAAAGAGGGTAAAGATTGTCATCAGTAGCAACGGCTGCAGAATTGCCCAGAGGAAACCCAGAGCAGTCTGCTTATACTTGATCTTTATATCCCGCCAGGTAAAGAAGTAAAACAGTTCACGGTAACGCCATAACTCCAGCCAATCGAACAGGCTTCGCCGGTCGGCATCGATCACGCTTTCCTTCGCCTTGTTCATTAGTTAGGTTATTAGTAGGTATTCAAATGTACGGGTAGCTGTGTAATCCACAAATAACTAATCGGACAATTTCTCCCGTATGAAAGATTCGTCTAAATTGTTCCCATATTTCAGATTTCTGGTGAAGGTTCTTTTTCTGGTTCCGTATCCTGTTGGAGAAGCGCCATCGCAGCGATTCCGATTCGAACAATACTTTTCATTGCTACGCGAGAACGGGATTGAATATCAGGTCCAGTCATTTCTTCCCGCGTCGCACTGGCGGATTTTCCATCAAAGAGGAAATTTGCACATGAAAATCGTAGTACTGTTTCAGGGCTTTTTGCGCAGAATCAAATCATTATTTACCGCCCGACAATTCGATTTTGTTTTCATCCACCGGGAAGCGACGCCCATAGGTCCACCGTTGATTGAATTTGTGCTGGCCCGGATCCTTCGAAAAAGAATCATTTATGATTTCGACGATGCGATTTGGCTGACCGACCGCGCCGGGGAAAACGCGCTGCAGCGGGTCATCAAGTGGCGGTCTAAAGTAAAACATATCTGCAGATGGTCATACCGGGTGAGTTGTGGCAATGCCTACCTCTCCGAATATGCAACACGGCTGAACCCTCGGGTAATTTGCAATCCGACCACCATTGACACGAAGGCGCTGCACGTCCCTGCTGACACGCCGAAGTCAAATAATTCCATCGTGATCGGCTGGACCGGATCGCATTCAACACTTAAGTATCTTCATTTAATCGAGGGCGTCCTTGCAAAGCTTGCGGCACAATTCAGCAACATCAGGATACGTGTCATCGCTGACCAAAACCCCGAGCTTGCCGTTCCGGGTTTTGAATTTTGTCGCTGGAATAAAGAGTCCGAGATTGCTGATTTGATGGCGATTGACATCGGGATAATGCCCCTCCCGGACGACGATTGGTCGCGCGGAAAGTGTGGATTCAAGCAACTTCAGTATATGGCGCTTGAGATTCCCGGAGTGGCATCAGCCGTTGGAGCTAATCTTTCCATTATCGATCACGGCGTAAATGGATTTCTCGCTTCATCGGATGCAGAATGGTATGAGTATCTCGGTACGCTTATACGCGATTCGGATCTGCGTCGAAAGATCGGAAAGGCAGGGCGTGAGAAGGTACATCAGGCTTTCTCGGTTACGTCGAATGCCGAATTATTTCTTGGGCTGTTTTCCCGATAAGAAAGGATGATCAATGCGATGCAATAAAAGGGAAGTAGAGGAATCTTATATCTTGTGAGCGTACCAAAGTTGTACGTCGATACGCCAACAGCAAAAGCAAAAACCAAACTGAAGATGAGGCAAAATAAGACCACCGGTTTGGTTATGTGTCGCCACATAGTCAGTCGGGCGCGGAACAGAAGAAAGATCGTCAGAAACAAGAGGACCAGGCTTTCCATGGATGAAAAGAACATCAATGGGTTATTAACTTCCCAAAGGTAAGGCCGGAACAACGAAACGTTTATGGCCTGTGGGGCCAGTCTAACCATACTTTCCCATGTGCCATCCAACTCTCCCAGTGCGTACCCCGAACCAGCCTCTCGTCCGGTCCAATAACGGATATCATATGCGGTAACCTGTGCTGTTTTGGACAGCGCCGTGAGCGAATACTTAGGATTATCCTCACCAGCTTTGACCATCGCAAAATACGCAAGAACGATCGAGCACGTCAGTATGACTGGAAAGAGCGTAACCCGAAGCATGGCGCTTCGGATAGAATTCAGGCTGGATAAAAATATCCAGATGATACACGCTGGCAGAAATGTGAGCAGGATATAGATTTTCACTTCGTAGAGAACGTACAACGCTACAATAAGCAATGCCACACCAAAAAGGCTGAACTTACCTTTTATGAATATTCTACTTACAATGAAGGTAGCGACGCCGAGGCACGCCAGCGTCACCGTGTCTTTAAGCAATCCTGAGCCCCAGAATACGATGCTGGGTATAAAGAGTGTAGCCACCGCCAACGGCGCATGAAGATGTTTGTAATCCTGATAGAAGGCCAGAAAGAGCAGCCAGGATCCAACAAAGCCCAGAATGGCAAAACATATAGCCGTTGACGAGTACGTGGAGAAGGTAAACAGGTCAAACAATGCTGCGAGCCTGATGATAGCAAAGGAACTATCGTCCCGATAGAATGGTATTTTTGAGGAATACTTATACAAACCCCGCTGATCATCATCGCGAATAAAAAGACGGATACCCTTATCGGGATCCTCTGTTAACGCTTCCCATACATGGCGGCTGCCATGTGTATGGAAGTTATATGTATCTCCGCCATCATAATAAAACTGATAGATCAAGCCCAGTGCCAGCGCACCGGCGATTCGAACGGCGAGTGCAGGAATAAAGTAGCGGCGTGTTACGGAATCGGTAAAATACGGACGGAGAAAATACGCTGCTCCAAAGACCAGAAAAATGACGATTGGGGTGACTATTAAATCACGAACTTCCATGCCTAATCGCCTTTCTCCATACGTTTGAGTCGTCGCTTTGCATCCTTGAACGCTTCATCTTTTCTGCCGGCCTTTTTCTTGGCCTCTTTGAAATACTTTCGCGCTTCCGCCTTGTTGCCTTGCTTCTGAGCAATTTCGCCTAAGGCAATGATACTGTAAAGATAGTAGCCGGATTCAGTGGCCCCGATCTCTTCCGCGTACTTGATACACAACTCGTAGTATTTTTTTGCTTCATCGAGATTTCCTCTGGCTTCCTGAATCTGCCCCAGAAAAAATGCTGCATATCGTCCGCTCGTGGCCTCGTAGCCAACCATTCCGCTGTCAATGCGCTCTATTATTTTAAAGCAGACTTTTTCGGCCTCGCGAAAACGCCCCGTCGAATACAGCATTCGTGCATAATAGCGGTGGAAGTACGGATTGTCCGGATATGTTTCCATCAGGTATTGGCTTATTTGGAATGCACGGGGTTGATCGTTTTCGTAGCTGTTGAGAATCCGCATCAGCCATACCATAGCCTCTGTGCGTGTATAGAAAGCGTTGTAAGATACCTCCTTGAGTTGTTTTAGACCCAGCGCCTTGTCACCCTTCGGGAAGAACCACAGAATTGGTTTCAGCGCCGGATAGTTTTCAGGAACCCATACCGAGAAGTAATTGTACAACGCGTCGCCAAAGAGTAACTCAACGCTGAGGTTTTCTTTCTGTTTGCTGATCTCCAGATAATTCAGCGCTGTCTTTCCGGTGGATGCCGCCTTACGCCAGTTTTTTCGCTCTTCATCGGAATACAGACGTGCCTTGAAACCATGCGCGGCAGCAAGAAAGAATGCCGCTTCGGTTTTATATTCGGGGTATCGGTTGTAAAGGTTTTCTCCAACGAGAATCGTAGAGTCCATGTACGCCAGGAACCGGTCGTCATGGGATGTATTACTTGTGTTAGGCATAATCTTCCACCATTCTATCAGCCCCATCAGGAAGTAAGGCAGGGGATGCCACCGATACCGGGCTTTCAGATAGCGAAACTGAAACTCTGCACGGTCGAATTTGAAGTTGTAAAGGTCATTCAGGGCCTGGGTACACTCCAGTTGCACGTGCAAATCGGAGATCAGAATAATGGTTGTATCTTTTTTTACCTGTTGCTGTGCTTTCGATGTCCCGCCTGCTACTAATAGTACCAAAAGGGTAAGAAGTATGATGCCGGAAAATTTGTGTCGGACAACGTTTCGGATACCTTGAAAGCCTGAAATGGTTAAGATCATATCGACAAATACGCCAACGCCCAGTTTTTTAATTATTTTGCAAGTTCGGACAATTTTATGAACCAATCCGCGAGTCACGAAACTAAGTCATTCTTTTCGGCGGACAAAAAGCTGTTGTTCATCCTGCTCTGCCTGCTGAGCCTGCTTCTTCTTTACATCAAAATAGCGTTCATTGAGCACGAAACCGCCGCTTTTGAATTCCTGCAGGACCGCCCGGAAGGCTTTATCTTAAGAATAATCAGCGGCCTAAAGTTCCTTTCCATCCCGTTTGTTTACCTCTGGAAGGTGACAATCATTTCGTTTGTGGTCTGGACGGGATGCTTTATGTTCGGATACCGGGTTACCTATGCGCAATGCTGGGCGGTGGTTCTCACTGCAGAGTACGTTTTTCTGATTCCCGAGTTGCTGAAAATACTTTGGTTTCTGTTCATTCATAAGGACCCAACGTATAATGACATTGGAAGTTTCTATCCGCTATCGTTGATAAATCTCGTCGACTACGACGCACTCGACAAGCGCTATGCTTATCCACTTCGCGCCCTGAACGTCTTTGAAATTGTATACTGGTTTCTGCTTGTCAAGGGCGTGAACTTCTGGGCGCGCAAAGACGAAAAGTACGTTTGGATCATCGTCGTGAGCTCCTACGTGCTGATATTCATCCTCTGGCTTCTTTTCTATATTTCCGTTTACAAGTGATTACTGAAAAACCTTGTTGTCAGGTCACAAACCTGGCTCACCTGATCATTTGAAAGGCCGGGCCAGATCGGCAAACTCAACACCGTTTTTGATATGCGTTCCGCAACCGGAAACTGACGGCGATCGATGGAAAGGTGGCGAAATGCTTCCTGACTATACGGCGGCACAGGATAATGAATCATACTTGAGACGCCGTTCTTTTGAAGATAGTTTTTCAATTCGTCTCTGTGCTCCGTCCGAATGGCGAAAATGTGATAAACATGGTAGGCCTCTTTTGTCGAAAGCGGAAGGACAAGATCACCGACACCCTGGAGTTGTGAAAGGTATTGCGCAGCGATTTCGCGGCGGCGCTCATTCCAGAGGTCAAGGTGTTGGAGTTTGAGTGAGAGCACGGCAGCCTGAATTTCATCCAACCGGGAGTTGATACCACATTCCGGGAAGATGTTCTTCTCAGCCATCCCATAATTCCTTAACTCGAAAATGCGACGGGCGGCTGTCTCCTCAAAACAGGTGACAGCACCAGCGTCACCAATCGCGCCAAGATTTTTTGTAGGGTAAAAACTGGTGGCATTAACATGCCCGTAGCTGCCTGTTCTTTTTTCCAGCCATCGCCCGCCGTGTGCCTGCGCATTGTCCTCAACAATCAGCAGGTTTTTTTCACGCGCGAGGCGATCAATTGACGTCATATCACAGGCCTGGCCGTACATATGCACTGGAATAATGGCGCGGGTCGCCGATGTTATAGCTTCAGGGATTGCGGCTATGTTGATGTTAAACGTACTTTCATCAACATCGACCGGCACTATGCGCGCGCCGGTCCGATGCACCGCGAGCCAGGTTGCGAAAAACGTATGGGCAGGAACGATCACCGCTTTGCCGGGTCCGATCGAGAGCGCCAATAGTGATATAGTTAGTGCGTCAGTGCCATTGCCGACGCCCACACAATACGGAATTCCGGAATAAGTCGCCCAGGCTTTTTCGAACCCTTCAACCTCATTTCCGAGAATGAAAGTGTTCCCCGCGATAACGGCGGATATACGCTTTTGCAGCGCTGTTTCGACCTGTTCATGTTGCTGCTCTAAAGAAAGAAATGGTATTGGTTTCAACGTTCGGCGCTTTTGATATTATCCAAAGTCACGGCAATGCTTTTACCGTCCAGGTCATCTCTATCGATTTCGATGTCAAAAATAGGGCGCGGATAAGCAAAAATTCCCTTATTTTCGGGCTTTTAAAATTTAACGGCGCGCTTTAATGGCATTTCAAAGGATCAATAACATTGCCGGTTGGGTTGTATTTGCAATAGCATTGGTGGGCTACTGGCTCACCATGGAAGAAACAGCAAGTTACTGGGATTGTGGCGAATTTATCGCGGTATCATACAAGTTGGAGGTTCCTCACCCGCCGGGCGCCCCGCTCTTTCTACTCATCGGCAGAATGTTTTCGTTTCTCGCTTTCGGGGATGTTACGAAAGTTGCCTACTGGATCAATTTCAGCAGCGTACTTAGCAGTGCGTTCTGCTCAATGTTTCTTTTCTGGTCGATCACACTTTTCGGACGCAAGATGATGAAGGTCACCCGGCAGGAAGAAGTCTCCGGAGATCAAACATGGGTGCTGGTCGGGGCAGGAATAGTGGGATCACTCGCCTACACGTTCTGTGAGTCGGCCTGGTTTTCAGCTGTCGAAGCCGAAGTCTATGCCATGTCTTCATTCTTCACGGCCTTCGTCGTATGGGCGATGCTGAAGTGGGAAGTAATCGAGGACGAATCACTGGCAAACCGCTGGCTTCTACTCATCTTCTACATGATGGGTTTATCTATCGGTGTCCACCTGCTTAACCTTGTTACCATTCCGGCACTTGCGCTGATCTATTATTTCAAGAAATACAACCCTACCAGGAACGGCATTGTAGCCACACTTGTGGTCAGCTTATTCATCATCTGGTTTGTCAATAACCTGATCATTCCTGGTTTACCAACAATAGCCGGTTCGCTGGAGGTTTTCTTTGTCAATTCGATGGGACTTCCGTTCGGATCTGGTGCCGTTTTCTTTGCCCTGATTGTCCTGGGCGCGCTGATCTTCGGAATTATGTACACGCAACGACATCGCAAGGTCTTATTAAATACGGCCCTCAATGCCGTCGCGTTCATCCTCATAGGTTATGCTTCATACACGATCGTTGTGATTCGTTCCAACTACGAACCACCGATCAACGAGAACGCACCCTCTGATGTGATGTCGTTCGTCAGCTACCTCAAGCGTGAACAGTATGGAAGCCGCCCTCTTCTGTACGGCCCGTATTTCTACGCGCGTCCCAACGGCTACAAAGAAGGCTCGAACAACTACTATAAGGGCAAGGACAAATATGAAGTGCGCGACAGGAAGTTCGAATACACATACGATTCCAAAGATCAAACACTTCTACCGCGTATTTGGAGTCCTGATCCCTCCCATCAGGAAATTTACAGGGACGAACTCGGGTTGAGAAAAAATCAGAAGCCTAACTGGATCACACACAATCTCGGCTTTATGTTTTCGCATCAGGTCTATCACATGTACATCCGGTATCTGATGTTCAACTTTGCCGGTAGAGCCAGTGATTACCAGAACGCGGATTGGCTACGTCCTGGTGACTGGTTTAAGGACTTGCCGGAACAACTGGCAACCAACAAGGCGCGGAACAACTTTTTCATGATTCCCTTCCTGCTTGGACTTGTTGGATTTTTCTACCAGTCCTACGCCAACACAAAAAACTTCGTAGTTGTCAGTCTGCTGTTCATACTGACTGGCGTTGCTTTGGTAATTTACCTCAACTCACCGCCTACTGAACCACGTGAACGCGATTATATCTACGCCGGATCATATTACGCATTTTCATTCTGGATTGGCTTTGCAGTCATCGCATTGTCGGAATGGCTGTTGCCTGTTTTCAAGAGGCTGCGTACTTCCGCTATCATTGCTACACTTATTGGATTAACAGCACCGGCATTAATGGCAGCGGAGGGTTGGGATGATCACGATCGCTCTGATCGATTCTTCTCCGTCGACTCCGCTGTAAACTACCTTCAGTCGTGCGCCCCCAACGCTGTACTCTTTACCGGTGGTGATAACGATACCTTCCCGTTATGGTACGCCCAGGAAGTTGAAGGCGTCCGCACAGATGTACGGGTGATTGTGTTGAGTTACTACAACACCGATTGGTACATCCAGCAGTCAATGCAGAAACACTATGAGTCGGAACCGTTCAAGTACACGTTATCACTGGATGATTACCGTCAGGGTGGACTAAATGACTGGCTACCTTACTACGACGCCGGGGTCAAGCAAATGGACCTTGAGCGTTACCTTCAGCTACTCAAAGAAAAGAATCGGAGCCTGCTTCACCCCGACTATGGTGGAACCCGCAACATGTTGCCTACACGCGAAATTGTGCTGAAGGTGGATGTGGAAAAGGTGCGCTCACTGGGAATTATACCCGATTACATGGACAGCCTGCTCGTTCCGGAAATGCGTCTTCGTGTTCGGGGCAGCGGGCTTGAGAAAAAGGATCTCGCTATGCTCGACCTGCTCGCGACCTGGAATTGGGAGCGCCCGCTTTATGTAAACAACACTTCGCTTGCACAGTTTAATGTCGATCTTAGCCGACACGTGGTACATGAAGGCAATGCGTACAGGATACTTCCTGTCCTGAACCCTGTTCGTATGGATCAGTTCGAACTCGTTAACAACGATGTGAGTTATGATAACATCATGAACAAGTTTCAATTCCGTAACCTTGACCGTTCGGATGTATACTACAGCCAGGACTACCGGAACTTTGTACTCAATCACCGCTCCAGCATCAATACATTGGTTGAAAGCCTTCTCGCAGCCGGCGACACAACTCGCGCACGGGAGGTACTTCTTTACAACCTCAAGGTTATGCCTGACAGCGGTGTGAATTTCGATTATTCAACGGCGCAGTCGGTGCGCTTCCTCTTCGAAGTTGGCGAACGGGAGAAGGCAGTGGAAATCGCCGAACTCATGTGGCCACGGGCCGATGAGATGGCTGACTATTATATTGCCGAGAATGAATTCGGTCGTGAGTTGCAGGTTAATATCGTCATCCTTGGTGAACTGCAACGCGCGCTTTATCAGCATGGCGAGAATGAACTGGCGGAGAAGATTGAGAATGCCTATGGCAAGCATGACCAAACCCTGAGAATGCTCATGGATCGCTCGTCGTTCTGACCGAAAGTAAATTTCAGAATAAAAAATAGGAAGTCCGGCCAGTCCGGACTTCCTTGCGTTTCAAGCCTTTCGCACATGGAGGTTGATTACATAATTGTTGGTCAAGGCCTTGCGGGATCAGCTGTTGCGATTCAATTGCTGAAGCAAAAAAAGCGCATCGTTGTTTTCGACGAGCCTGGGGCCAACGTGTCGTCGCGGATTGCAGCGGGTCTTTTTAATCCGGTCACCGGTAAAAAAATGTCCCGGACCTGGCTGGCGGATAACCTCTTCCCATATCTCGCGACCTATTATCGGGAAGTAGAATCAATGACGGGTTCGGAATTTTTTTATCCGATGCCGATTTACCGGCCGTTTATGTCTGTAGAGGAACAAAATGAATGGGTTGCAAAAAGTGCTGATCCTTCTTATCGCAATTATGTCCGGGAGGCACGCGTTTCAGGCATCGGAAACGGAATAAATGATCCCTTTGGTGGCCTCGCTCTCAAGCAATCCGGTTATCTCGACACGGCCGCGTATGTAAGCGCCGTTACAAAGAAGATCGCAACAGAAGGAAAGTATATCGCCGCCAAATTCAAATCAGCTCAGGCTGTAATAGGCGGGGATTATATTCGTTATGGTGATATTGTGGCAAGGCGGCTGATACTGTGCACCGGGGTTCACCTTGAACAGTGGTTTTCCTGGTTGCCAATAACCCCGTTAAAAGGCGAGACTATAACAATCACCGCCGGAATTCCGGTCGACATGATTGTCAATCGGGGCGTGTACATAGTTCCCGAGAAGCGAACAGGATTGTGGAAAGTGGGGTCCACCTACTTCTTTCATGATTCACAACCGAACCCGACGCAGGAAGGAAGAGAGGAGCTGGAGCGGAAGCTACGAACTCTGATGCATTCCGAATTTGAGGTCACAGACCATCAATGGGGCTTCAGGCCAACGACTCCGGATCGCAGACCGATCATTGGTAAACACCCTGAGTTACCGATTTATGTACTTAATGGACTGGGAACGAAGGGAGTGAGTCTGGCACCTTATTTTTCGGCGGTAATGGTCCACTGGTTGGAAAATTCGGGCGCGCTGCACAAAGAGGTGGATATAGAACGTATTAAATCCTTATATTGGGGTTCCCCCCGAATAGTATGAGTTTTCGTAGAGTAATTATTCTAACCATAGCATTATTAGCCGTCCTGATTCACGATAGTTTTGGGCAGCAGGCGCGGGAAGTTTTCGGTAAGAATCGGATTCAATACCGTCAATTTGACTGGGTATACCTGAGTGGCGAAAATTTTGACGTCTACTATTATGATGGCAGGAAGTCGGTTGCGTCTGAAGCGTTGCAGTTTCTCGAATCAGAATTCGACCGCATAACGGACCTTATCGGATATCCTCCCTATTTCAAAACAAAAGTTTTTCTCTACAACTCTCTCACCGACTTGCGTCAAAGTAACGTCGGACTAAACCATACCATCTTTAATGTTGGTGGTGAAACTGAATTCATCAAACCCTATGTTGAGGTTGCGTTTCTAGGCACTGCGCAGGAATTCAAGGAGGAATTGCTTTACCGTATCAGCGACCTGATGCTCAATGAAATGATGTTCGGCGGCAACCTGAAGGACATGTTTCAGAGCTCGATCCTGATGAATCTCCCGGATTGGTTTGTCAGTGGTGCTTCCCTGTATGTAGCCAAAGGGTGGAATTCAGAGATGGATGACTATATACGACAACTGATGCGTACCCGACGTGCAAAACGCGCAACAAAAATCGCGGGCGCGGAGGCTGCCATTGTCGGACAATCCATATGGAACTTCATCGCTGAAAAGTATGGAAAGAGCAGCGTGGCAAATATTCTGAACTATACCAGGGTAACCCGCAATGAAGAGAAAAGCGTCTCCATCACATTGGGTATTTCCTTCCGGCAGTTGATGAACGAATGGTATCGCTACTACGGCGATATGCAGAAGGCCACGATGCAGAACTACATCTATCCGAGTGACTCACTTCTGCTGAACGATGGTAATAAGACGATTCAATTCACAACGGTTAAGCTGAGTCCCGATGGCCAGCATCTCGCGTATGCAGAAAATGACCGCGGCCATTATACTGTAAAAGTTCGAAACATCGCCAATGGCCGCGAGCGAATAATTCTTTCCGGAGGAAGCAAGGTGATCAAACAACGCGTCGACTACAAGTTACCGTTGATATCCTGGGCTGACGCCAATACGCTTGGTGTGATCGCTGTGAAAAACGGCCAATATGTATTTTGGTTGTATGACCTTAGTACACGAACAAAACTTCCCCGGCAACTCGAACGCTTTAGCAACATTTCAAGCATAGAGTTCTCCAGCAGTGGACGTCTGGCGGTATTGAGCGCCGACTTCGAAGGAAAGAACGATCTGTTCCTGCTGAGTACGCGCCGGGACCGCGTGCGTCGTCTGACGAATGACATTTATGACGATCTGGATCCTGCGTTCATACCAAATACAAACCGGATTGTATTCAGTTCCAACAGGCAGAACGACACGCTACGTGCGACGAC
>JAEZDW010000088.1 GCA_023417955.1 Bacteroidota bacterium | reverse complement strand
GAAACCAGAATCAAGGCCAATTCCTTCGGAAGTAACAAGACCGGAGTTGCGACTTTTTGACATGCAAATGTCTGCGATAACTGCGCGCGCCAATTTGACGACGGCGAGGAACAGGCCCAAGGTCAGCCTCTTTGTTCAGGGTGGCGTCGGACGGCCTGCTTTAAATATGTTGAGCAATGACCTTGAGGGTTATTACCTCGGAGGTGTTCGCCTGCATTGGCCATTGAGCACCTTCTACAACCGGTCGCGCGATCGTGCGCTCGCCGAGCTTGACCAGCAAAGCGTACACCTTCAAAAGGAGGCGTTCCTGTTCAACACTGGACTTGCATCGAATCAGATAGCAGCTGATGTATCCAAGTACGCGTCTTTGCTTTCAACTGACGATGAGATTATCGCATTGCGCGACGACATCAAGAAAACAGCAGCGGTTCAGTTGGAGCATGGCGCGATAACCACAACAGATTATCTGCGCGAAGTAAATGCCGAAGATCAGGCTCGCCTTTCAAAGATTGTTCATGAGATACAATGGCTGATGGCGCAGTACGCTCTTGAAACCATTAACGGAACTAATTACCAGAATTAAAGGCAATTAAAATGAAAAGAATGTTATTGATCACCTGTGTCTTGCTGACAGGTTGTATAAAGGATAACTATGACTACGATGCATCCGGAACTTTTGAAGCAGTGGAGACCATTGTTTCGGCCGAAGCCACAGGTGTCCTTAAAAGCTTTAACGCTGAAGAAGGCGCTGAACTGCAAAAGGGGCAGGTTGTCGGCTATATTGACAGTACGCAACTCTATTTGAAGAAACGTCAGCTGGAAGCCCAGGTGAATGCAGTGCTGAGTCGCCGGCCCGATGTAGCGGCGCAAATTGCTTCCCTGAAGGAACAACTCCGGCATGCGGAGCGCGAACAGCAACGGGTTGCCAATCTCGCAAAGTCCGATGCTGCTACGCAAAAACAATTGGATGACGCCAATGCCCAGGTTCTGATTATCAAAAGACAGCTTGAGGCACAGGAGTCATCGCTGTTTGTTACAACAAAGAGCATTAATCAAGAAAGCGCGCCGCTCTCGATCCAGATCGCCCAATTGGAAGACCAGCTGTTGCGTTGCAAAATCCGGAATCCGGTAACGGGCACGTTGCTAACAAGGTTTGCTGAAGAAAATGAAATGGCCGTGGCCGGGAAGGCGCTCTACAAGATCGCCGATCTGTCACAGCTGACGCTTCGGGCATACATCACAGGTGACCAACTTCCGCAGGTGAAACTCAACCAGCCGGTAACAGTTTTCGTCGACGCGACGGATGGCCAGCAAAAACAATACAAGGGCACTGTTCAGTGGGTTAGCGACAAGGCAGAGTTTACGCCACGGACGATTCAGACAAGGGATGAACGAGCCAACCTGGTGTATGCGATAAAGATCCGTGTCAAAAACGACGGGTATTTAAAGATCGGAATGTATGGCGAAGTAAAGTTCGATTCATCTGATAAAGAATAGTCATGTCAGCAGTAAGCCTTAGCGACATCACGAAAACTTACGGGAAGGACAAAAAAGTTGCTGTTGATCGCGTTTCCTTTGAGGTCGAACCCGGCGAGTTATTTGGATTGATTGGTCCTGACGGTGCCGGGAAGACAAGCATTTTCCGCATACTCACCACGTTGATACTCCCCGATGGCGGTAGCGCCACCGTCGATGGTTTTGATGTAGTCTGGGACTACCCTGAAATCAGGAGCCGTGTCGGGTACATGCCGGGCAGGTTTTCACTTTATCAGGACCTGACTGTTGAGGAGAACCTCACATTCTTTGCAACGCTCTTTGGAACAACGATCAGTGCGAACTACAACCTTATCAAAGACATCTATGAACACATTGAACGGTTCAAAGACCGTCGCGCCGGAAAGTTGTCGGGAGGAATGAAACAAAAGCTGGCGCTTTGTTGTGCACTTATCCATAAACCGACGGTGCTATTCCTGGATGAACCGACTACGGGTGTAGACCCGGTTTCGAGAAAAGAATTCTGGGAGATGCTGAGACGGCTAAAACAGGAGGGGATCACGATAGTAGTGTCGACGCCATATATGGATGAGGCAACGATGTGTGACCGGATAGCATTGATTCAGAACGGACAAATACTTTCAATAGATACACCAGCGAAGATTGTTTCTTCCTATCCATGGCCACTATACGCAGTGAGGACCAAAAACATGTATCAACTTTTGCAGAAGTTGAAATCTTACAAGGGTGTCTTGCGGTCCTACGCCTTTGGAGAGAGTGCGCACGTAGCTTTTGAGGCTGCGCCTGATGAAACGAATCTCCGGGCATACCTGACGAACGAAGGTATTGATGCCGTAGAGATTGAAGTAGCCGTTCCTACAATAGAGGACAGCTTCATAGAACTAATGAAGTCGTGATATGGAAGACATTGTAATTATTACCGACAGACTTACAAAACGCTTTGGTGATTTTATTGCTGCCAATGAAATATCCCTGCAGGTGCATAAAGGAGAAATCTTTGGGTTTCTGGGTGCAAATGGCGCGGGTAAGACAACGGCGATGAGGATGTTGTGTGGTTTGTCCAAACCGTCATCGGGCAATGCTACCATTGCGGGGTTCGATGTTTACAAGGATACCGAGCAGATCAAGAAGCGTATTGGATATATGAGCCAGAAGTTCTCTTTGTACGAAGACCTCACTGTAATTGAAAACATTCGATTTTTTGCCGGCATTTATGGATTGAGTGATCATGAAATCCGCGAGAAAAGTGAACGATTAATCAGTCAGTTGGATTTGAAACACGAAGCGAAAAGCCTGGTTTCGGCACTTCCATTAGGATGGCGGCAAAAGCTTGCGTTTTCTGTGGCTGTGATACACGAACCAAAAATTGTATTCCTTGATGAACCAACGGGCGGTGTGGATCCGGTAACGCGCAGGCAGTTCTGGGATATGATTTATGAGGCGGCGGATCGTGGGATGACGGTGTTTGTAACAACACACTACATGGACGAAGCTGAGTACTGTAACCGCATTTCGATTATGGTTGATGGTAAGGTTCAGGCACTCGATACTCCCGGAAACCTGAAAAAGAAATTTCAGGTCGATTCAATGGATGAAGTATTCTATCAGCTGGCACGCAACGCGCGACGCAGCGACTAAATTAAGCCCCGATGGAACAGCTTATCATTTTCATTAAAAAGGAATTTGCTCATGTAATGCGTGACAGAAAGACGCTCCTGATTTTATTCGGGATGCCTGTGGTGCAGATCCTTATTTTCGGCTTCGCCCTGACCAACGAGGTTAAGAATTCCAGAATCGCGATTATTGACTATGCAAAGGATGAAACATCCAGGCAGATCATTGAGCGCGTTGAAGCAAGTCAGTATTTCGATATCGAAAAGATCGTTGCTGATCACGACCAGATCGAAGAGTCGTTTAAGAGGGGCAGGATCAAGGTAGCGGTGGTATTCCCCTCGGGGTTCGGGCACGACCTTTACCACGCTGGCACAACGAAGATGCAGCTGATCGCTGACGCGTCGGATCCGAACACTGCCACGACCCTTGTCAACTACATTAATGCCATTATTCAGGATCATCAGGCAGACCTTAATCATCGGCAGGGCTTCCCACTTGAGATCGGGACAGAAGTGAAGATGTTGTACAATCCTCAGTTGAAAGGTGTTCACAACTTTGTGCCGGGCGTTATGGCGCTGGTCTTAATGCTGGTATGCGTGATGATGACGGCGATATCCATCGTACGCGAAAAGGAACTTGGAACAATGGAGATCTTGTTGGTGTCACCCTTCAAGCCGGCACTTGTCATTCTTTCGAAAGCGATCCCTTATCTGGTGCTTTCGCTGATTAATATCGGATCAATTCTGCTTATCAGCGTCTTCGTACTTGATCTTCCGATCCATGGAAGTTTATTTCTCCTTCTGGCTGAGAGCACGTTGTTCATTATTACATGCCTGGCGCTGGGGATATTCATTTCCATTCGAACAAAATCACAACAAGTGGCAATGCTGATCTCCCTGATGGGCATGCTTCTTCCGACCACGCTGTTTAGCGGTTTTATGTTTCCGATTGAAAACATGCCGTGGCCGTTTCAGGTCTTCTCTAATATCATTCCCGCTAAATGGTATTACATCATCGTCAAATCAATCATGATTAAGGGGCTTGGCTTTTCGGCAATCTGGAAGGAGACGCTGATCCTTTGTGGGATCACGTTGTTCCTGCTTATTATAAGTATAAGAAGTTTTAAAATCCGACTGGCATGAGAACGATTCGATTTTTATTGCAGAAGGAATTCCGGCAGATCTTCAGAAACCGCGCCATTGTGGCGATGATAATGGTTATGCCCGTAATGCAGCTGATACTTCTCCCATTGGCTGCAGACTATGAGGTGAGAAACATCAACCTTGCGATAGTTGATCACGACCGTTCTTCGGCTTCGCAGCAAATGATATCGAAGATCATTTCATCAGGTTACTTCAAACTGATCGGGTATGATGACTCTTATAATGAAGCGATGACGTTGGTTGAAAGTGATAGAGCCGATCTAATTCTTGAAATCCCCGGTCATTTTGAACGCAATCTCGTGCGTGAAAATCACGAGAAGGTTTTTGTTTCAATCAACGCGATAAATGGGGTAAAAGCTAATCTTGGTGGAGCGTATCTGACGTCCATAATCCGCGATTACAACAGGGAAGTCCGTATGGAGTATGGTGGATTGGGCGACGTTGCGTCAGCACCGGCAATTCAGGTGACTTCTTCGAACTGGTACAATCCGTCGATGAATTATCAGTTGTTTATGGTTCCGGGCATTCTCGCAATATTGGTCACAATGGTAGGTGGTTTTCTTTCAGCATTGAATATTGTACGCGAAAAAGAAACCGGTACGATTGAGCAGGTCAACGTTACACCGATACGGAGGTTTCATTTTATAGTAGGGAAGCTCGTTCCATTTTGGGTGTTGGGCTACGTGGTGTTCACGCTGGGATTGGGTGTTGGCTATGTCTTTTATGGCATTGTGCCGGCTGGAAATATCTTGCTGCTGTATTTGTTTATCGGTCTTTATCTTTTGGCCGTACTCGGTTTTGGGTTGTTGATTTCGACATTTTGTGAGACACAGCAACAGGCGATGTTTATCATGTTTTTCTTCATGATGATTTTCATTTTAATGGGCGGGCTGTTCACGTCTATCGACAGTATGCCTGAGTGGGCAAAGGCGGTGGCAGCCTTGAATCCGGTGAAATACCTGATCGAAGTAATGCGAATGGTTATCCTGAAGGGCAGCGAGTTTCGCGATGTCGTCGGACACCTGGGTATTGTGGGAACGTTTGCTGTGGTGCTTAATACTCTTGCGGTGTTAAATTACAGGAAGACGATATGAATTTCTAATATCTGGTTTCTAATCACTGTTGTCCGGGGAAAATTAAGGGGGCATAATCCAAAATGGATGCCCC
>JAEZDW010000087.1 GCA_023417955.1 Bacteroidota bacterium | reverse complement strand
TTTCAGACATGTGTTAGACGGCGTGCACCCCGACTTCCACATGAGCGCCTGTAACCTGCTTCACTACCTGCTGTTGCGAAGTCGCGAAATAAGGCCGCTGCAACAGTTCCTGCATGAATGTGGTCTTTCGTCGCTGACAAGTTCGGAAAGCCACACATTGGTTCAGGTGCTTCAGGTTATCCGTTGGCTCGGAGGTGGGAATGATGCACCTGAATTTAATCCGGAAGAAGTATGCAGCTTCGACCAGGCGCTTAGGATAAGGGAAATGCATCTCACCAATCTTCTTGGAACACGACCGCGCGCGGAGATTCCTCATATTATGGTGACGTTATCGCCAGAGCTTGCCGCCGACTCGGGAAAACTCGCAAAGTTGTTTGCCGCCGGTATGTCAGTTGTGCGTATCAATTGTGGTCACGATGATGAGGTCGTTTGGAAAAGAATGATAAAAGCCCTGCGTAAAGCTGCAGCGAAAGCCGGCAAATCCTGTAAAATCTACATGGATCTCTCCGGTCCTCGTATTCGTGTTGCCGAAGTTCCGATTCGTGCGAAAGAACATACTGACGGAATTGTGCTTGCTGAAAATGATTTGATTGAATTGTCCGATCTTAAGGGAGACATCCGCAAAAGGACTTTCAAAAAAGATGGATCCGTCAAAACATTGCCGCGTGTAAGCCTCCAACCCGCCGGTATCATTTCCATGCTGAAAGAAGGTGAGCGGGTTTTTTTCGATGATGGCAAGTTCGAAGCAAAGGTACAGTCCATTGGGAAAAAGCATGCGATCGTAAGCGTTTCCCGCATCTCCACCAAGAACCCCGTATTGAAAAAGGGAAAGTGTGTAAATCTTCCCGATTCATTGCTCGCCTTTTCTTCCCTTACGGATGACGACATAAGGCATTTGCCATTTATCGCAGAGAACGCCGATCTGGTGGGTTACTCATTTGTCGGTGAACCTACAGACGTTCAACAGCTTCGCCAAATCCTTTCGGAGCGTGATGGTAACAGACCAGCGATCATTCTTAAGATTGAGCGTCTTTCGGCCGTGCAGAATCTGCCTGCATTGCTTCTCGAAGGAATGAAGGACAAAACCTTGGGCGTAATGATTGCGCGTGGTGACCTTGCCGTTGAGATCGGGTTCGAACGCCTAAGCGAGATACAGCAGGAAATTCTATGGATATGTGAAGCGGCTCACGTTCCTGTAATATGGGCGACGCAGGTGCTCGAGAGTATGAACAAAACCGGATTCGCTACACGCAGTGAAATAACGGACGCGGCTATGGGCGGAATGGCAGAATGCGTTATGCTTAACAAAGGAAAGCATGTTGTCAAAACTGTGCATACACTCGCCGATATCCTTACAAGGTTCACGGAACACTTCGACAAAAAGCGCTTCACGTTCCGACCCTTGTCAATTGCATCAACCTTCCTGAAGGAGCGCACAAGAACACAGCCGAACTCAGGCGACGCTATCGACTGCATCCAACGTGGACCGGGGGATACGAACGGCCAACCGGCCAACGTCTGACATTACTCCTGCGTCAAATCTGTCGCGTTTAACACCTTTGGTTGTCATATTCAGCCACCATGCCGGAATATTTTCCGCAGTAGCTTTACTATCAAATCACAGGCATATGGCAAAGAGGACGGGCATTAAAATTCGACAACTTGTGATACTCACATTCGCGTGGGTTATCATCGGTTTATTTATTTCACTCTACGATTTTCTGCTCCTGCTATCAAGCAATTCACCGACGGAAGCTGAGAGCCTGGTAAGAGGACTGATCATTAATTGTGGAACTGGATTGGTCGGCGCACTCATAGGCGGAACAGTGCTGGTATTTATTATTCACGATAAGCTTAAAGACCATCGCTATGGATACAGTGTTGTTCTGATTGTGGTCGTGTTTGCTATTGTTGTGGTTACGGTTGTCGTGCTCAAGCGTGCGATCTTTGGTGATGTCATTCTTGATTCAGCTGCGACTCGCATCAAGAATGCGCTTATCTGGTTCGCCGTCGTATGCCTTACCCAACTTATCCTCCAGATGAATACAAGAACCGGTAATGCCTTCGTCGGAAATTTTATTCAGGGCAGATATAATGTGCCGCGCGCCGAGAGAAATATATTTATGTTTCTCGATATAAATTCTTCAACTACTATCGCGGAGGAGCTTGGCGATGACCGTTACCACGGATTACTTCGGGATTTCTTTTCAGATATTGCCGATCCCATTCTCGAAAGCGAAGGCGCCATCTATCAATATGTCGGCGACGAAGTTATAGTAGCATGGAACTATGAAGAAGGCCTCAAAAATAACCGATGTATCACCTGTTTCTACGACATAAAACGAAAGATTAACCAGAATGCTGAAAAGTACCGACTGCGTTATGGGTTAATACCAACGTTCAAGGCAGGCTTTCATTGCGGACGTGTCGTCGCAGGTGAAGTGGGGACGTTGCGTCGTGAAGTTACCTATTCCGGTGATGTACTCAATACGATGGCCCGGATACTCGCCCTGTGCAAGAACTACGGTGCTGAAGTTATCGCATCGGGAAGTCTCCTGTCGCAACTCTGCCTCGACAAGACGTTCGAAGTTCTTGAATTAGGTCATATGAAGCTTCATGGGAAACAGACTGAAGTCCTGCTCAATGCAATAAAAGGACTATGAAAAAAGTGTATTGTGTGCAATAATAGGTAAAGATCGGCCGTTCTTGAGACACGGGAAGGCCAGGCAGGGTAACGCTTCATTACAGTTTTTTATGAAATTTTTTATCCTGAGCATCGTGCTTCTGTCTGGCCTTTCTTTGTCAGCACAGCGAAAGCGCGATTTTGTTCGTACTGTACACTTATCCATTGCACCCGCGTTGGGTACCAACGGCTTCCACCCGGGCGGATATGCCAATTACTTTTCACTTCACCTTACCTCGGGTTATGCATCGGCGAGCTATCTGCTCGAAATCGCAGGTATATCAAATCTGAATGTCGCCGAAACACGCGGACTTCAGTTCGCCGGACTGGCGAATATTACCGGCGCAAATGCATTCGCGGGAATGTCTCCAAAAGAAGTTGATAAACTTGTACGTGACGGCTTCGAACCAAACCTGTCAGGAATTCAGGTAAGCGGACTTACCAATGTCGTATTGAACAATGTATTTGGGGCGCAATTAACCGGTGGTGTGAATGTTGCCGGCGGCGCAATGCAGGGACTGCAAATTTCCGGCATCGGAAACATGGTAACGAAGTATTCTTTTGGAATCCAGATCGCGGGTGTGTTTAACATGTCTGTTGGATCGATGGATGGACTTCAACTGAGTTCACTTTATAACATGACGAAGAATGAGCTTTTTGGTGTGCAGCTCAGCGCGTTCAACACAGCTGGCGTAATTCACGGAAAGAATTCGTACGAGAACCAGGACCCGACGGGGCTGCAGATTGGTTTGATTAATCGATCACGTGTAATG
>JAEZDW010000014.1 GCA_023417955.1 Bacteroidota bacterium | reverse complement strand
CCCCAAAGTATGCGTCGGAGTGGGCCACTTTTTCTGTAGTCGGGTATTTCATTACTGCTTCCTGCTCTTTCGTTGAGCAGGCAAAAATAAAAGATGCTAAACAAC
Organism: Bacteroidota bacterium; assembly: GCA_023417955.1. Lineage (GTDB taxonomy): Bacteria > Bacteroidota > Bacteroidia > Cytophagales > Cyclobacteriaceae > Ohtaekwangia. The sequence goes on along the minus strand of JAEZDW010000014.1, from coordinate 3,745 downwards.
AGCTTAGCAGTAGGTGTTTAATCTTCATGGTTAATGACGTTATTTTCACCAAGGTAGTTCTTCGGCCGGCCGGGTTCAACGGCTTTTGATGTGGCATCGCGTTTTTTGGTATGAAAGGCATGACTGAAGTTTCAACGAAAAATACGGACCTGTTCTTAAGGGTTATAAGTACACTGGCGTTTGCCGTAATGGTTGTCGTAAATGCCCTCGCGAACGGGCTTCCGATCAACGGTTTAACTACGAGTGAGGTGTCGGACCTCTACCCGAATCTTTTCACCCCCGCAGGGATTACGTTCTCGATCTGGAGTGTGATTTACCTGTTTCTTTTGGCATTTGTAATCAACACCTGGGTGCGTCGTGACGATGTGCAGATTACGCAATTGCTGCCGGCGTTCGTGATGACGTGTATATTCAATTTAACGTGGATTGTGGTATGGCATAACCTGCTTCCGGGTGTGTCGGTGGTGATCATGCTATTATTGTTGGTAACGCTGGTGCTTTTGTTTCTGCGGATTCAGCGAACGTTTCCACGAAACAAGGCAAATATTTTTCTGATCAGCGTCCCGTTTAGTATTTACCTCGCGTGGATATGTGTTGCAACCATCGCTAACATTTCAGCCTGGCTTGTGTCATTTAACGCAGATGTGTTTCTGATCAGTGGAGAAGCATGGACGTTGATTATGATTGCGGTGGCTGCAGGAATTGGTGTATTGGTGTTCCTGAAATACCAGGTCCCGGAGTTTGTGGCAGTAATAGCCTGGGCATTGACTGGAATTTTTTTACGCTGGAATGGCACGGATCAGACAGCGATCCAATACGTCAGTCTGGGATTGGTAATTACATTGATTGCATTCACAGGTTTTCTGCTCGCGAGGAAAAAACTCCATGCGAGTTAGGAACGATCACGCGGGGTGGCGAAAACCAATCAATTAAAAATTATAAATGAGAAATTAGAAATTGAATCCTTATTCAACGGCATGCCCAAATTCAGGTGAGCATTCCATTGTTGTGCATGCGTTCCCAGGTACGTGCCAGGCTGGCGAGATTGCCTTGGAAGACATTCCTCGATAGCGATGACGTGTTCACAGATCCTTCGCTCGCTGCTGGCCTGCCCGCACGGCCATGCTCAGGATCCACTGACTAATTCAACGGTATGCCCATAATCGGTTAAGGATAAATTTCATACGAAGGCTCCTGAAACCTGAAACCTGCTAACCTGAAACGTCTCACGTTGGGCAGCCGCGAACGCTGGCCCCGATGAACTCGTGCCAGGCTGGCGAGATTGCCTGGAAGACATTTCTCGATAGCGATGACGTGTTCCCAGATCCTTCGCTCGCTGCTGACCTGCCCGCACGCCCCTGCTCAGAATCCACTGACTAATCCAACGGCATGCCCAAATTCGGTTAACGATAAACTTCATACGAAGGCTCCTGAAACCTGCCAACCTGAAACTTTTTCAAGTCTCTTCGTCGAACCAGATTTTATAGTAGTGTTTACCTACTTCTTCATCGTAACCTTTTTCTATGAGTTCGCGGCTGCCGTGTATGTAAATGTGAAAGTTCTTGTCAAGCTTAAGAACACTTTTGAAAACACGAGCCTGCCGCTTTACAGCGTGAGCTGAGATTTGAAAATTCTCCTCGGGATCGTACTCGGCATTGGCCATGAAATTCTTGCCATAGTTGCGAAAGCTTTCAATCACTTCTGCATCACCCAAAACTTCAGATTCGAATTCAGCCTGATTGAATTCCTCGCGTGACTTAAAATAGTTCGCTGAGCGGTTTAGCAGATCGATTTGGTCCGCACGCGATACCTGGAAGTTTTCGGGAATTTGTTCTGCGACGAACTGATGCGTCATATTCATCAGCTGTTGCGTCTGATGGTACGCATCGCTTACCGGTGTAAGTCCGAGGAAATCATTCTTCCAGAAGCTTGCTTCGCTTTTATTTGTATTGTCTACGATCAGTATGCGATGCCCGTCATCAGAATCGGTATTCAGAATAAGGCAACCCTTATCGAGCTTTCGAACGTTGATACCTTCGTCGGCGAGGATGTCGAATTGATTTGCGTAGCTTTTTAATTTCAGGAATGCATCCTTCGTCTCCGATTTAAAAATGCCAATCGCTTCGGTGTGTTGCCCGTTCAATGGTAGCGTGCTAAAGTAGACGACGAACAGGTCGCCGGCCTTGATGGAAGGATGTTTCCCTGATTCGTAAAGATGTTGGGCGATTGCGATAGAACTTTCGTGAAACGCTTCCGGCTCGTTGAACATGCCGCGAAATACTTCATGAATGTTTATCGACGATTCCGTTGTATTGTCTGAAAAACGGAAATACTCCGGCGTATTAAAGTTGCCAAGAAAGTATGTCTTAAGTAACGACATTACTTTTTCGTCGTCGAGTTCGAGTGGTGCCTCGGAGATCTTAAGCGGTTCCTCGAGTGCTGCGTTTCCAACGCGGTGAATCGAAACAGAACGGATAACACTTTCCTGGGCGGCAATCATAACAGGTGGTGAACTAGTGTGGTGTTCTTAATTAATCAAATCGAACCCGGTGTATGGAACGAGCACTTCAGGAATGCGTATGCCGTCGGTGGTCTGGTTATTCTCGAGAATAGAAGCAACGATTCTTGGCAGGGCGAGTGCACTTCCATTCAATGTATGCAGAAGCTCGGTTTTTCCTTCACGGTTCTTGATACGAAGTTTCAACCGGTTTGATTGATACGCTTCGAAATTACTCACCGAACTTACTTCAAGCCATCGTTGCTGAGCTGCTGAGAATACCTCCATATCGTAAGTCATGGCGGAATTGAAGCCCATGTCGCCGCCGCAAAGAAGAAGCTTTCTGTAAGGGAGTTTCAACTTTTCGAGTAGTGATTGAACATAAGCGCACATTTCGTCCAGTGCAGTATATGATTCTTCCGCTTTGCGAATTTGTACAATTTCAACTTTGTCGAATTGGTGCAGTCGGTTTAGGCCGCGTACGTGGGCACCCCAGCTACCTGCTTCGCGGCGGAAGCATGGCGTATATCCGACGTTCTTTACCGGAAGGACGTCTTCGCTTAGAATGACATCGCGGTACAGGTTTGTGATCGGAACTTCTGCTGTTGGTATAAGGTAAAGACCGTCATCCTTCACGAAATACATCTGGCCTTCTTTGTCGGGAAGTTGTCCGGTTCCGTACCCGGATGCTTCATTAACGACAACCGGTGGTTGCATTTCGCGGTAGCCTTGTTTTTCAGCTTCATCAAGGAAGAAATTAATCAGCGCCCGTTGAAGCTTGGCACCCTTTCCTTTGTACACAGGGAATCCGGCGCCGGCGATTTTTACGCCGAGATCAAAGTCAATGATGTCGTATTTTCTTATGAGTTCCCAGTGGGGGAGTGCATCTGCGTGAAGCGTTGGCACTTCACCGTGCTGATGAACAGTAACGTTGTCATCACTGCCTGCGCCGGCAGGCACCTTCTCATGAGGGACGTTCGGGATGCGGTAGAGCAGTTCTGTTTGTTTTGCTTCGAGGCCGGCCAGCTCTGATTCGAGTGCCTTCACTTTATCCTTGTCTGCTGCTACAGTTGCACGCAACGCCGTGGCCTCCTCGCTTTTACCTGACTTCATCAGCTCACCTATTTTCCGTGAGTCTGCATTTGACTGCGCTTTGATATCATCCGCCGCTTTTTGGGTCTCACGACGACGCTGATCTGTTTCCAGAATCTCATTTATTAGTGCCTCCGCATCCTTGAAATTTCTCTT
>JAEZDW010000452.1 GCA_023417955.1 Bacteroidota bacterium | reverse complement strand
CCACTGTAGTACAGTAAGACCATCACCGTGTAGAACTGCACTCGCGTGAGCTGCATCTTCATCGAGTGAACCGCGAACCATCCACCCGATTTTGCGATGCGGGTCAAAGCCTTCGCCTTCCAGTGCGAAGTTCGCGGTAAGTACAAAGTCGCCTTTCAGTTTTGTATTTGCGAACTGAAATTCATCGCGGTTGAACCAGATATTGTAACCGCTTCCGGTGAGGGTGTAAACCTGTTCGTTTTCATCGTAGGTCGTTGAACCGGCGTTCTTTGGTTTTCCAATGTCTGCAGAGTGATCAAATATTCCGGTTTTCTGGGACCAGCTTTGTCCCAGGATCATAGAGAGCACAAGGCTAAAGAGGATTGTTCGCATGTGGTTAAAAGATTGGTTTGGTGTCGTGGCCGGAACACGTTTACTAAATGTAACAATCTGTTTCAAACAGCAGCAGTCAGTATTGACCAACGGATTACTTTGCGTAAGGATGGCTGTTCTGGCAGGTACCGTTTGTAGCGAGATTGGCGAAGCCTTCCAAAAAGTGGCATACCACTTCGGATGATTTACTAACTTCCGCAATGAATGTTATGAGGTGGTTGGTTCTGGCGATAACTCTTGTAAATTCTGCAACAGTCTCTGCCCAGGTTCGGGTGAAGGGGTCGGTATACGATCGCGAAGGTAACACTTTGCCGCTTGCTCACATCTTTGTTTCTCCTGATTCAGTCACCACGTCTGCGAATAACGAAGGTGAATACACCGTTCGCGTCAAACCCGGTGCTAAGGTCATTCACGTTTCCTACGTCGGATACGATCCTGTTGAATTACGCGTAGTCGTTCGATCGGATACGACATTGAAAATAATTATGCAACATTCGGTAAGCCAGTTGCATGAAGTTGTCATATCTGGTGAACGCGACTATCAGGAGGAAAACTTCACCCGCAATCGCACAAGTACCCATGTTCTTACCAACAAACAGATCAGTGCAATCCCTGTGCTGGGAGGTGAAGCCGATGTTATAAAGACGCTGCAACTATTGCCGGGAACAGTCAAAGGAGTTGAAGGCACATCAGATCTTTTTGTTCGTGGCGGTGCCGCCGATCAGAATCTCGTCTTGCTGGATGGAGCACCGGTATACAATACAGCACATCTCTTTGGATTTCTGTCGGTCTTTAATCCGGACATTCTTCAGAAAGTTGAAGCTGTTAATGGCGGGTTCCCTGCGCGTTACGGCGGGAGGTTGTCTTCGATCCTTGATGTTGAATCGCGATCAGAACTCGCTACGGGCACCCACCTGAGCGGTGACATCGGGTTGATCGCGTCACGGATAGCTCTTGATCAGCCCATCGTTAAAGACAAAGCGAGCTTCTGGGTGGCAGGACGTCGCACGTATATTGATCAGGTTGTAAAAGCCGTTGGTGAGGACCTGCCCTATTTCTTTTATGATTTGAATGCGAGACTCATTCTGAAGCCGACACCGCGTGACCAGGTAATGATTGGTCACTATGCCGGCCAAGATATCCTTGACTGGTTTCGCGATCGCAACAACGATGGTGATGGCATTACAACCACCTTCCGTTCCGGCAACAGCACGCAGTCACTCGTTTGGAAACATGCGATGCGACGAAATACGGCTGTTGAAACGCGACTGTTCAGAACAAAGTATCTGTACGATGTCCGGAATTCATTTGAAGAAAACGAGTTGGTTGCATTATCGGATATCGAGGACTATGGTGCGCGGTTGCAATTTTCCAGGGATTCCATAGGAAGAAGCGGAGCTGTTACTGCAGGACTGGACTTTGTCCGTCATACACTTAGCCCAAACGTTGTGAACACCGCCGGAGCATTTGCCGAGATTATTGAAGCGAGTGCGGTCCGTGGCCGGGTAGCCACAGAGGCTGCTGCGTTTGCGGAATATTCGTGGAGTCCGACACCGGCAATAGATTTGAATGTTGGCGCACGTGTCTCTTCGGGAATTGTTACCGCAAAGAAGTACATCTTTCCGGAGCCGCGGTTTGCCGTTCGTGTTGCGCTTAACGAAGGTGAGGCCCTCAAGTTCAGCTATTCGCGAATGGTGCAGTTCATTCACCGCATTTCCAACTCGGCAGTAACTTCACCAACTGACATCTGGTTTCCCGTTACCGACAGCATAGCGCCTCAAACGTCGCATCAGGTTGCAGTGGCCTGGCAAAAACGTCTGTCGAAGCATGATGCGTACATCAGTGCAGAAGCCTATTACAAATCGATGGAAAACCTCATCGGCTATGAAGAAGGTACGAATCTTTTTTTCAATACGGATTTTGAATCGAGGCTTATACAGGGTGACGGGAGAGCGTGGGGACTCGAACTACTTCTTCGCAAGGATGCAGGGCGATTTACAGGATGGTTGAGTTATTCGTTATCGTGGTCACATCGAAGATTTGATGAAGTGAACAACGGCGACTGGTATCGTGCGCGATATGACAGAAGACACAATGGCGCCATCGTCATGCAATACGGACTTTCTTCGCGGTGGTCTGTTTCTGCGGTCTGGGAATTTATTTCAGGCGCTCGTTTTACTCCGGTCGTTGGTCAGTACGGATTTCTCGCTCCTTCATTGTGTGGGTTTGATCTTATTCCGGTTTATACGGACATCAATTCAGTGAAACTTTCTGATGCGCATCGCCTCGACGTTGGTATCAAATTCAGAGCGAAGCCTGGCAAACGGTATCAATGGTCGTGGTTTGCCGGTGTGTACAATGTTTACAACCGCACCAATCCTGTGGGAATTAATATTGTAGAAGATGAAACCGACGGGTCACTGCGGTACGAGCAGCCCGGCTTGTTTGGGTTGTTACCTTTTATCAGTTACGGATTCAAATTATGATGCGACACAACGTGTTGGGAGGACATAATCTGCAGAAAGGAATAGCAAGCATTCTGGTTACGATAGCTTTTGGAGTTGCGTCGTGTCTTCCCGATCCACTTGAGGTGACTGGTCTTCCGCGCGTAAAACCTGACATCGTCATTTCGTCGCAGATTATTCCCGGTGGATCACTGCTTGTTTTTGTAACGCGAACCTTTGGAGCCCTTGAAGCCAGCGATGACAGCGACCCGGCTGATGTTATCGGGCAGATCGCCGTGAATGATGCATTGGTTACCATCAGCCACGATAACATTGTCGATACGCTTTTGTTTCTGGGTAGCGGAGTTTACGGCGGGGCGGAGATTGATTTCGTTCCGGGCACGACATACACGCTTGTTGTCGACAGCGAAACGTTGGGTATGGTCACGGCTTCAACAGAGGCAAAGTCACAGGTTTCCTTCGAAGCTTTGGATGCGCAGCTTTATTTCGATGGATATGATGATACCCTAGCGCAGGTGTCCTACGTGTTCCGCGATCCTCCGGAGAGCAACTGGTATATGATCAACGTAATTGAGATCGATTCGAATGATATTGTAAATAACATACTCAATCCCCGTGATTTCACAAGGTTGGTGAACGATGATGATTTTGAAGGCGATATCTATGCAGAAACCTTTCGTGTGTTTCCAAGGGAATTCGAAAAGGGTGACAGCATCGCGGTGTATTTATCGAACATCAGTCGGGAATACTACGAATACCTCGAGATGCGCAAGGATAACCGCTTCGGATTTTTCGAATTCATCAGTGAACCCGTGAACTATCCTTCTAACGTCCGGGGTGGGCGCGGATTTTTCAATTTGTACATTCCCGACATCAGGTTGATTGTGCTGGAATGAAAGAGGCCGGTTATTAACCGGCCTCATCCACATAGTGGGGCTATGCGGTTCTAATACACAAATGGTTCAGCTCCAAACCTCAAAATTTAATCTCGCTGAACATTTCTTTATACGATTGGCGGTGCCGCAGTAACAACTTCTTCCGATGAATGGTTGGAGGCTGCCGGCAAACGTCACTTTTTCTTCTTTAAAAGTCCTTTAATCGCGTCGCGCGCATCTTCCAGCTGCTTCGCAGGTGTGGCCGTTTGCGTGCTGTCGGTTTTTGTTGAATCCGATTTTCCGAGAATCTTGCCCACGACTTTTTCGGCTTCTGTTCCTTTCACAGCTTCCTGGATGGCTTTGGTTCCCTCTTCTTTCGCGGCGGCGGTGACAGCTTCTTTAACCTGTTCCTTTTGTTCTGTGGATACAAGGCTGAAGGAAGGATCATTGTAAGCGCCGCCTATTCCAATTGAAAGCGGAATGTTTGAATTCGGATCAGACTTTCCACCACTGTACTGTGAAATCAGACTGTTGAACTGCGTTCCGAGTTTGCCGGCCGGGACATCCATTTTGAGTGTGTAATCAAGCTTACCATCGAGGCCGGTGCTTCCGGCAACCGTTGTCTTATAGTCACCAAATTTGACGTCGAAAGGTTTTACACTGAGTTTTCCGTTTTGAATAGAGGCAGACATCAGCACATCCTTCAACGACACTTCACTCGTATTATCAAGTTTTGTGAGCGACGTTATGCCGGAAATCAGTTTCGAATCTTTGAGAGCAGCTTGCGCAATCTTAATGAGACCGCCACCATTCACGGTTGCAAGGTTCGGCATCATGTTTTGCAATAACTCACCCGAGATCTTGAAGTCAGTCGAGAAGTTTCCTGTGGCCAGTCCTGCGATAGGCGCGTACGACTGTACCAGACTTGATGCGCTTGCAGCCTGACGAATAGAAACGTTTTCAATCTTGAGACCGAGGTCATATTTCGGATGCGCGACGTCGCGTGTGTCATACGTGCCGTTAACAACGAATTGCCCGCCGAGCATATTGAAGCGAAGACCGCTAAGATCTGCTACACCGTTTCTGATGATCACCTCACCTGTTGCATTCGTGAGGTTAAAGTTCATCAGGTTCACGCGTTTGACATCTGACTTCAGCACGAAGTCAACGTTAGCCGGAATTGGGATCACACCAAATGAGGTTGTATCCGTGCTCGCAACTTCTTCGGTGTCAGTCATGAATTCGTTAAGATCCAGCAGGTTTGAATTCAGATTAACTGTGCCCTTAATCGTTTCTTTGCCGAGCACATAACCGATGTAGTTGTGGATAGCGCCATTCACGCGGAAGTCGCTCCTCCCAACCTTACCGTCAACGTCTTTGATTTCGATCTTTTTCGGGTCAAATACCATCGATGCTTTTGCGAGGGTTACTACCGGCAGATCAGCCGTTGCGTAACGGAAGTCGCGAAGGGATGCTGATCCCGATGTTGGGAGGCGTTCATAACGTTCTGCCTGCAGGTCGGAATACTTGCCCTTCGTTTTGAGATCGGCGTTGACTTTACCCGCAAGGGTCATCCCTTCGATCGGGAAGATCTTTGTTATGTTGGCAAGGTCAACGGCACCATTGGCTGTGAGATCCCAGGTATAGTTGTCGAGGTTTTCGAGAACCAGGTTTGCCTGGAATTTCTCTTTGTCCATGATCATTGCAAAATCATTTACATGAATGACCGTTTCGTCCAATCGCCCTGAGGCGTTTTTAATATTGGCAGTGAAACGAACGTCTTCCATCGGAATCGGAAACTCGCTTGACTTGACATAACCATTTGCCAGGGCCATGTTGGCGTCAATCGCAGGTATGGTTTTCTTCAGGCTGTCATATACACCTTTGGCTTTCAGATCAACGGAGTAATTGCCCCGCATGGCCAGTCCTTCCATCGGGAACATCTGATTAAGTTCGGCGAGATTCAGTTTAGCACTGACAGCTGCATCTACGTTGGTCGGATAGATCTTCGTGATGAGTGCGCGCGCATCAACTGGGTTCTTTCCAAAATCCAAATGAAGTTTCTTCAGATCAACAACCGTGTTATCAATAACGCCGTCTTTGTTATCGATAAGCAAGTCCATGTTGATATTGCTAACTGCTGTCGGCAGATCCGGATACTTGAACATTGCGTCGTTCACTTTCAGGTTGACATTAAACGCCGGCATTTGTTGTTCACTGTACGTTCCCTTTACAAAGCCATTGAATGCCAGATCACCGCTTGTTTCAATCTTCTCAAAATCCTTTGTGTACATACCAGGTACAAGCGAGAGAATGCTTCGGAACGAGTTCTCAGGGCTTTGGAAATTGATGTCCATGCCGTAGTCGCTTTCATTCATCTTGAACCAACCTTCAAACGTCATCGCGAAGTCGTTGATCTTGACAGCGTTTTCCTTGAACGTATACTTCGAGTACTCTTCGCTGATGCTGATAACCGCGTCGATCTCTGCGCGCTTGTCCGTAAGATATTCAGTGCCGTCGAAGCTCGTGCTCACAGAGTCTGCCCGCGTTTTGGTCTTGAGATCAAACACGTCCTGCGTGAAGTCGCCGCTGCCGCTGTGGTTAAGTCCGACGAGCTTTAATTGGAAAGGAATGGTTTTGTCGTCATACGTCAGGTCACCATCGACGATTTCCCAGTGATCGATCCCAAATGAGAAGTCTTCGCTTTCCTCCGTTGTCACGGTATCCTCTGACGGGATCATGATGTCGTAGTTTGCCTGTCCGGCCTCATTAACTTTTACATTAATTACAGGTCGGATCAGTGAAATGCCTTTCACGCGCATCTGATCACCGAACAGGATGTCTACGAGATTCACCTCAACCTCGAAGCGCTCTGTCGCGAAAAGAACCTCGCCCGCAAACGGAGCCCGGTTTACGACCCCGAGGTTATCCATTGTGACGGTTACGTTGGGGAAGTGTCGGAAGAGACTAAGGCTGAAATCGTCGGTTTCGAAAAGAACGTCCGCGTTGACGGATTTCGCCAGCTCTTTGTCGATAGCTGCTCTGATATCGTCTTTGAACACAGCCGGAAGTATAAGTGCAGCCGCAAGGAGTAATACGATAAATCCGCCAAGAATAATGAGGGTCCACTTTACTGGTTTTTTCATATTAAAGCCGTTTGAAAACGTGATAACAATATTGGGCTAAAAATAGCTTACCCGAACATAGAATTTTAAAGCATTCTGCGGGTAACATTACATTTAATTTGGTCAGAATAACTTCAAGAACCACTCCATAATGCGACGTGAGGTTGAAGTGTAGGGTGGATACAGCATTTTTACCGATGTCATGCCACTGCGCTGCCGCAAAACGGGCTTTTCGTTGGAAAATGCCAGAAATCCATAGTGGCCGTGGGATTTTCCATGGCCGCTTGTATTAACCCCGCCAAAGGGCAGACCGTGGTGCAGAAAATGGATGCCACAGTCATTGATACATACACCCCCGGCCGATGTAGCGTGCAGGACTGCTTCCCGAATCGCCCGCCTGTGCGTGAACAGGTACAGCGCCAGGGGTTTAGGTTTCTCGTTAACGAACTGAATTGCGTCGCCAATGCTTTTCATGGCCATCACGGGCAGTATCGGGCCGAAAATTTCTTCTTCAAGCACACGCGCTTCGCCAGAGACCCCCGATAGCACAATGGGGGCAATAAACCGGTCGCGGTCATCCATCTCGCCACCCATTTCGATCCGGGTTCCTTTGGCCTTCGCATCGGCGACAAGGTCCGCAAGGCGATGGAAGTGCGTGTCGTTGACAATCCGGCAGTACGAGGGTGACGTTGCAAACGATCCTTTTTCCGAAAAGCGTTCGCGGACCTTTGAGCAAATCTTTTCGGTCAATGCCGAGACAATTTTCTCGTCGGCGATAACGTAGTCGGGTGCAATGCAGGTTTGGCCGTTGTTAACAAATTTTGCGACCACAATTCGTTCTGCGGCGTCATTCAGATCAGCGTCTGCTGCTACGATGCAAGGTGACTTCCCTCCGAGTTCCAAGGTCACCGAGGTTAAATGTTCCGCCGCAGCTTTCATTACAATCTTGCCTACCGACGGACTTCCCGTAAAGAAAATGTGATCGAATGGCAGTGCCAGTAATGCTGTGGCCACTGGTACGCTTCCTTCAATTACGGCTACTTCCTTCGGTTCAAATACTTCCTTAACCATGCTGTCAAGCAGTGTTGACATGTGGGGCGTGAATTCTGATGGTTTCAGGATAACGGTGTTGCCGGCAGCGACCGCAGAAACAATAGGCCCTACCGAAAGGGAGAAGGGGTAGTTCCAGGGTGAGATTACGAGGCAGCAACCTTTGGGTTCGTATCGGATTACAGAGCGCGTTCCGAGGAAAGTCCAGGGAGCGTCAACCTTTTTAGGACGGGTCCATTCGCGGAGGTTTTTCGATGCAAACTGAATTTCATTCAGTACATGGAAAATTTCGATAGCGTCAACTTCAGTAGCGGGTTTTCTGAAATCCTGGTAGGCAGCTTCGTGTATGCGCGCGCGGTTAGCAAGTATCCATGTGCGCAGTCGCTGCAGCTTCTTCCTTCGCGACTGCCATTCTTCCCGTCGCAGAGTGTGACTGTACTCCTTTTGCATCAGAAAAATCTGACGTATGAGAGACACACTATCGGCTGTGGAGACTGTCATCGCAATTGAATGACAAACATACGGGAAAATGGAGTGATTTCAGCTGCGGCAGTGCGCAGACGGTGGTTACAGTTTGTGGGGTGGCTTTAACCCTGGGGCGCTAGTTTGCCAGAATGCGCAGTTCAACACGACGATTCAGGCTGTGTGCCTCCGGGGTTTCATCGCGCGACAGTGGCATTGTTCCGCCAAATGCTTTTGTCTTGATCCGTGACGCTGCTATGCCTTTACCGCGAAGATATTTCTTGACCGCGTCGACACGTTCCTGTGACAGCTTCATGTTAGTCTTCGCATCACCCAGGTAGTCGGTGTGGCCTTCAAGCTGTATGACCATTCGCGCATTGTCATTCATCATTTTCACCACGAGCTCCAGCTCCTCATAAGATTCAGGGCTGATTCGCGATTTGCCCATCTGGAAGATGAGGTTATTTAGACGCATGACCTCACCTGCGGCGTGGTTTGATTTTTGTCCTGCAGTCAGTTCGATGTTCCGAATTACCTTTCCGCTTTCGTTGGCTTCGTCCGGATCGAGCATGTACTTCGCGGGAAGGTATCCTTCAGCTTCGACCACGATCGAATATTTTTCGTTGTCGAACATCGGGAACGAATACGTTGAATTGTTTAAGCTTCCAATCCTGCTTCCGTAAGGGAGGCTTTGGTAGCGGATGCGCGCCTGAACCGGTTCTTTTGTTTCAGCGTTAAAGATTCGGCCTTCAGCAATAACCACGGTGTCGGCTGATTGTGAAAATCCCGGAAGTGCAATCAGGCAAAAAGTAAGTACTCTGACAATTCCAGTAATCATGGCGTTAGGTTTTAAAGTTTCATTATTTTAACCTCTACCCTCCTGTTCTTTTCGCGACCTTGTTCAGTATCGTTGGACTCGAGTGGTCGGCGCGAGCCCTGGTATTCAGTTTTTATCCGGCTGGCAGGAATACCCTGCTGAGAAAGATATTTCGAAACCGCCTTCACGCGTTGTTCAGACAAGGCGAGATTAGCTGCTTCGGATCCTACGTTATCGCTGTGGCCCGATAACTCTATAGTCGTACCGGGTTGCTCCTTAAGCATCCTGATGATTTTATTCAGCTCGCTTTTCGATGCGGCGTCTAAAGTTGCATTATTGGTTTCAAAATAAACTACTCCGGCGTAGGATGAAGAGGCCGGTGATGTCAGCAGGAAGTTTTTATCCTTGATAACACGGTTGGGCTGTACGTTCTTGAGGTTGATTTCTTTAGTCTCACTCTTTCCATGTTCATTTTCAGCGTACACTTTATAAACGCTGCCTGCATTTAGTTGAATTTCGTAAAAACCCGTCTCCGGATTCGTAGTTACTATTCCCGATTCCTTTCCGCCACCCGTTTTTTGATAAACAATTCGCGCGGGCACAGGTTTGAATGTGCGTTTGTCTGATACCTTTCCGGAAACAGTTACCCAGGGTTCAGCAGTCTTGAGTATTGGCAGCTTTACCCGGAAGATGTCGGTGTTCGTATCGCTCACACCCCGTGAGCAGTACGCGTACTCGCCGGTAACCGGAATATTGAAGAAGAGATCTTCCAGTGGCGAGTTGATCGTAGGACCGAGGTTTTCGGGATCAGACCAGTTTGTCCAAGTGTCGTCCAGCCTGCGCGTTACGTAGATGTCGCTTCCACCGTAGCCGCTGAAACCCTTCGAGGAAAAGTACAACGTTTTGTGATCGGTATCGAGGAAGGGTGCTGATTCTTCAGCCGCGGTGTTGACGATCGTGCCGAGGTTCAACGGTTCCGTCCAGACACTGTCTTCTTCCATGAATGAAACATACAGGTCGCGGTCGCCGTAGCTGTCGTCGCGTTGCACTGACATCAAAAGCACGACGCGGTTATTGGTGAGGAAGTAGTCGGACTTTTTCGAGCGGTTGTAATCGTTGGTGATTTTCAATGGCACCGGTTTGCTCCACTCACCCGATACGTTTGAGCTGATTGAAATGCCGGCACTTTTACCATCAGTCGATTTGTTGTCAATCAACATAATGGCGGACTTGCCATCAGGTGTAATTGCCTGAATGGAGCTCAGCGTGTTTGAGCCTTCGGAATTCAGTTCCTTAAGGTTCCGGGCTAACTCCCACTTTCCGTCCTGGTCGAGCTGTGAGAACCAGATGTCCTCGCCGTCTTTTACGCCGCCAGTGTTTTCTGGGTGATTGGCGCGGCTGAAGTAAAGCGTTTTTCCGTCCGGTGATAGTACGGGGTTGAGTTCGCTGTAATCGCTGTTGACATTCTTATCAAGCGTTTCGATCAATATCCCGGATGCCAGCAATTGCATAGTGGGGATGTCGGCGATGATGGGATATTGTGAATCAGAAATTGCCACGGCATCAATACCGAAGTAATCGGTAAGGTGCGAACCGTCGAATTCAATCTTGATCGCCGCAACCTTGTATGGCGTAGCTTCCATAAACACGTTAAGCATTCTTCCCTTTAGGGGAACAGCGATAGGGTCAAGAGAATTGATTTCGTATTCTTTTCCGCTTTCGTCGTATGCAAGTATGCGTGTAATCGCGCTTGGATTATGTGACTCCGCAATTGCGATCTGGCGGATGCTTATTGGATTTGCGTATCGGAGTTTGATAAACTCTTTTCCTTTTGGCATGTCCGGAGACCATGCATTCGGACTTTGTCCACCGGCAGGGAGAACATTAGGTTTTCCCAATACCTGTTTTGCGGAATATTGGATGGGCGTCAGTTC
>JAEZDW010000425.1 GCA_023417955.1 Bacteroidota bacterium | reverse complement strand
AAGCGCGGCGTGCAGGTAGAGCTAGCGTTGTCACGACTCAAAACCGTTGCCCCGGGACTACGCGTTTGGGGTATTTCGGCTACGATCGGTAACATGGACGAAGCTCTCCAGGCTCTTCTCGGCAGCTACTACCAGCAGAACAACTATACCCTTATACGCGCTGATATTGAGAAACGCGTGGAAATAGTTTCTGTTCTTCCGGAGTCGGTCGAAAAAATGCCGTGGAGCGGACACCTTGGAATTCATCTGCTCGAAAAGGTCGTCGAGATTGTCAAAGGCAGTACAACGACGTTGATTTTTACAAATACCCGGTCATTTGCCGAAATCTGGTATCAAAAGATGCTTGACAAAGCGCCCGAACTTTCAGGCGTGATCGCAATGCACCACGGTTCGATAAGTCAGGATTTACGAAACTGGGTTGAAGAGCAGCTACATGATGCAAAGCTGAAAGCCGTCGTTTGTACGTCAAGCCTTGACCTCGGCGTGGATTTTCGTCCGGTTGAAACGGTCGTTCAGGTTGGCGGCCCCAAAGGTGTTGCGCGGTTCCTCCAGCGCGCCGGTCGAAGTGGTCACCAGCCCGGAGCCATCAGCCGAATTTATTTTGTCCCGACGCATTCGCTCGAACTGATGGAAGCTGCAGCACTTCGGGAAGCTGTAGCAAGAAAAATCGTCGAAGACAGATTGCCATATGTGCGATCGTTCGATGTGTTGATGCAGTATCTGCTCACGCTGGCGGTATCCGACGGTTTTCGTCAGGAAGAAATTTTTGAGGAGGTGCGGGGCACATTCAGTTTCGCATCAATGACTCACGACGAATGGGCGTGGCTACTTGGGTTTCTCACCACCGGTGGTGATTCACTGCAGGCCTACAACGAGTACCGCAAAGTGATTGTGCTCAACGGGCTGTACAAAGTCGAGAATCGTGCCATTGCTATGCGTCATCGCCTCTCGGTAGGTACGATAGTGGGCGATACTTCATTATTTGTTCGGTTCGTTACAGGAAAATATCTGGGGACAATAGAGGAAGGTTTTATTTCGCGACTAAATCCGGGAGATGTCTTCTGGTTCGCGGGCCGGAATCTGGAACTCGTGCGTATCAAAGAAATGGAAGTTCACGTTCGCAAAACAAACCGGAAGTCGGGGTTGGTACCGTCGTGGCAGGGAGGCAGGATGCCGTTGTCGTCGCAGCTCAGCGAAATGATTCGCAACAAGATAGATGAAGTTGTCCGAGGTGAAGGCAGGGATCCGGAACTTGTTTTTCTTAAGCCATTATTTGAGCTGCAGCGGGATCGTTCACACCTTCCGTCAAAAAACGAATTTTTGATTGAATACTTCGAAACAAATGAAGGATATCATGTGTTAATGTATCCTTTCGAAGGCCGGTTTGTGCATGAAGGCATTTCTGCACTGGTTGCACATCGCATTGCGCAAATTCAACCGATAACATTTTCGATTGCTATGAACGACTATGGCTTTGAACTGCTTTCGGATCAGCCGATACCGATCGAAGAAGCAATCGAAACGAACGTGCTCGGCATTGACGACCTCTCAAAAGATATACAAGCGAGTATCAACTCGACAGAGATGGCGCGCCGCAAGTTTCGCGACATTGCAGCAATATCAGGACTCATTTTCAAAGGGTACCCTGGAAAGCCCGTCAAGGACCGTCACCTGCAGTCTTCGTCACAGTTGTTCTTTAATGTGTTTCACGATTACGAGGCGCATAATCTTTTGCTGCAGCAGGCGTTTGAAGAAGTCATGGACTTTCAACTGGAGGAAGCGCGGTTGCGTCGTGCGTTGGAGCGAATAGCCAAACAAAAAATCAAGCTCATGTATCCGGTGAAGCCGACTCCCTTAGCTTTTCCAATCATGGTGGATCGTATGCGTGAAAAGCTCACATCTGAAAAATTGGAAGACAGAATTCGCAAAATGGCAATTCATCTTGCTGATGATTAAGACTCGATCTTCAAGCTGCGAGTTTTGGGACAACAATTTTTTTTATTCCATCTGCACTCGTCGCACTAACTTCGGTGTTTCGTCGATGTAACGTCGAGTTGAAGCCGACATCTGCACAGTGTTCAGCAGGGGATGATCCAGGGTTGATCCGCTTTGGGGGTGTGTAGCTGGATCAACCCTGGATTATCCCTGGATTATCCCTGGATTATCCCTGGATATACCCTGGAATAACCCTAACTAATACCCGACTTTACATCGACTTTATATCGACTTTACATCGACTGGGATTTGAGGATGGAAGGATGGCCAGGATGATGATTTGACGGATTGGAGAGGATTTTCATGCTTAACGCTTATACAACGCTTAGGCATCGAAGGATGAACAGAGTTCTTGCCGCAACTGACCTCTGAAAGGCTTAACCGCGGCATGGCTGAGGATGGAGGTATTGAAGACGTGGCACCAGACAACGGATACGAATTCCGCCGGCATAGCAAGTTCTTATCCATTCTTATTCTCCCGGGACAACTTGACCTTCGCCGCATCAAAGTTTCGATTGCCAAATCTCTGATAATTGCAGCTTCAATACAATCTTTTTTACTTCCCGGAAGGCGGCGTTAGCTTTTGTTTGAATAGCCACACCATCAGATGTGGTTCTTTATATGCCTGATGCCAACTGGTGTGCTTAATGCCCGGGTATTCGGTATATCCCGGCAGCGCGCCAGCAGCCTGTAGGGCTGTAACCATTTTCCGACTTAAGGCGGGAGGTACCACTTCATCATCTGCACCATGGAAAACCCACACCGGGATGTGTTTGATCTTATCAACGATGCGTTCGTCCGCGCCACCGCAAATTGGTACACCTGCAGCAAACCGGTTCGGAAACCGCGCCAGCAGATCCCACGTACCAAATCCACCCATGGAAACACCGGTCACATAAATCCGTGACGGATCAATCGGATACTCACGTTGAACTTTCTCGAGCAAGTGGATCAGCATCTCCATCGGACGCGTGGGCTTACTGCTGAAAGATTTTCCGTACATCATGTCCGACCAAACTTGTTTCTTCGGGCACTGAGGAGCCAATACGAAGCTGGGCCACTTGTCGAGAACATTATGGCTGTACAATAATTGAATATGTTTGATATTTCCCTCATTGTCGTAGCCGCGTTCGCCGGCACCATGCAGAAAGATCACAAGCGGATATTTCTGACCCGGGTTGATTTTCAATGGCTGAAGTAAACCGTACGGGAGCGTGTCATTTCCCTGAATGTGCTGCATTTTTTTGAACGGGGGAGGCTGTCGCTGGGCCATGGCAGATACCGATATGAACAAAAACAAGGCAATTAATCGTACAATAGGGTTTTGCATAGATTGTGAATTATCTTCGCCGTCTAAAAGTAATAAATTAGGGCCAGCTGTCATGAACGTCGAAATTTCAGGTGAATCGTTCCAATTGCTTCATCACAAAGCAATGTTTTGGCCAAAAAAGCAAGCCTTGCTACTAGCTGATCTGCATCTGGGCAAAATAAATCATTTTCGCAGGTCGGGAATCCCGCTCCCGTCACGGGCGAACGACAGAAACATCGAGGTATTGGTTGATCTCATTCAGCGCGTACGTCCGGAACGAATCTTGTGTCTCGGTGACTTGTTTCACAGTCATTACAATCCGGAATGGGAGGTTTTTGGCGAGTTGGTTCATCATTACCGTCACATTTCATTCGAGCTCGTCCTTGGAAACCACGACATCATGAGTGAACTGCAGTACGAACGAAAGGGTGTTATGCTACACCACGAGCTTGTGATTGACAATTTTATTCTCACGCACCACCCGCTGGAAGTGGTTTGCGAAGGGCAGTACAATCTTGCCGGGCACGTTCATCCCGGCGTTACGCTTCATGGTAGAGGTAGGCAGGCAGTAACCCTGCCGTGTTTTTATTTTGGACGTCAGCAGGCGCT
>JAEZDW010000358.1 GCA_023417955.1 Bacteroidota bacterium | reverse complement strand
GAACTGGAGATCGCCAAACAATGTTTTGAACTCCTGGAGACCGTTGACGCCGAAAATTTATGATTTGGGAATTTCTGATTTCTAATTTCTAAGCACGAAATCAGAAATCAGAAAGATCTGCCTCCATCCCACGAAGTCAGAGTGGACAGAGAGTGGACAAAGACTGGACAAAGACTGGACAAAGACTGGACAGAGACTGGACAAAGAGTGGAGGATGACCATACATTCAGGCAAGGTTCACCATTAATCCCAAAGCCCTTGCAGGAATAAATGTTTGAACGTTATTTAAGGCGTAATGGCGTGCAGCCTGAGCAAGAGATTTGCTCCCCTTCGCTTGACCAGCATGTACATCGGCTATAATTTTCAAACGATGAAACTAACATACTACGGCCACTCCTGCTTCGCGATTGATACTGGCGAAGCAACCCTGCTTTTTGATCCGTTTATTTCGGGAAACGAGCTTGCTCAGAGCGTCAACATCGAGAACATAAAACCGGATTTTATCCTGGTTTCGCATGGGCATAGTGATCACATAAATGACTGTGTTACAATTGCAAAACGTAGTGGAGCTAAAGTGATTTCCAGCTGGGAGATTCACGAATGGCTGAACCGCCAGGGAGTTTCAAATACCCACCCTATGAACACTGGCGGAAAATGGAACTTCGGCCCCTTTGTAGCGCGCTGCACCGTGGCTCAGCACAGCAGCGGACTTCCTGACGGAACCTATGGTGGTAATCCGCTGGGTTTTATCATCACCGTAAAAGACAAGAATATCTACTACAGCGGCGACACCGCTCTCACAATGGATATGCAGCTGATCCCCCGATGGGCTGTCCCCGATCTGGCAATCCTTCCTATCGGCGACAACTTCACCCTGGATGCCACCGACGCTGCAGAGGCTGCGAAAATGGTTCGCTGCAAGAAAGTGATGGGCGTCCACTACGATACCTTCGGATATATAAAAATCGACCACGATTCAGCCCGTGAGACGTTCCGCAAAGAAGGTATCGAACTCGTCCTCCTTGACATCGGAGGAACATTGACCATCTAACTACTGCTCTTTTTGTCCGCGGCCAGAATTAGCTGTGCCGCGCGCGAACCACTTTGCAACGCTGCCTCTACGGTGCCCATGGCCGGACCGTGGTAGAACGCCTCACCTGCAAAGTACAGCGTATCGGACACTGGCTGTGTGACAAATTGGATAATGTCTTTCGAGCCGACCGTTGCATATGCGTAAGCGCCACGGCTGAACGGGTCCGAAATCCAGTCAGCGATGTGACTTGCCGTTATACCTTCGCTTACCTCGTCGACACTGCAACCACCGAGATACGCCAGCGACTCCAGTGCCATTTGCTGAAGTATACTTTGGTTTCCCGCCACTTCAACCGCTGATGGCCCTGCCAGCCAGCCTGTGATCGGGATCGCCTTTGGATACTGACTCCACCATGTTGGAATGCGCGCATCAGAAAAGATGAACGAAAACTTTGGAAACCGCTTTGTTATCCGGTCATAGAATTCAGGTGTAAACCGGAAAAAGAATTTGATTACACCACCAAACCCCAGCTTTTGAAACGCCGCGTTATGTTGCGGCAACCCGGGAGAAAAACGGATGCGCTGATGTTGCAAGACACCAAGCGGAATTGTAACGATTAACTTACTGGATTTAAATACATTACCGTTAATGGATTCAATAGTAACTTCATGTCTGTTCCAGCGTATATCACGAACTTCCGATTCGAGCTGCACCCTTCCGCCGTTACTTACAAACTCCGCATGGAGGTGCCGGATCAGGTCGCTGTACCCTGAACGAAGCCGTGTCTGGTTTTCATCATCCTGGTTCCTCCACTCATCGCGTAATGCGAAAGCACTCACGCGAGTCAGATCGGCGGCGTCATAACCCTCGGCAAAAGCCTTAACGCGTTGTCTCAGGTCACTGCATTCGCTTCCACTGAAATGATCATCAAGAAACTGTTTCATGGTGGTGTCCTCGCGCAGGGATTCAAGGGTACGCACAAGCCTTGACCATAGCTGATCTTCCTGTTCTTCCTTCGATATCCTGCCCGATCTGAAATTGTAAAACCTGCCCTCCACCGATTGATCCGATAACCCGTACTTGGAAGCAAGTTCCTGTGTAACTGTCTGTTCACCATGAACGAACTCGGCGCCCTCTTCAATAGGATCAGCAAAGACATCGCGTCGGGTGTTTATCCTGCCACCGCAACGGTCCCGTCCTTCAAGGATGGTCACACTGAATGATCGCGAAAGCATAGTGCCTGCCATGAGCCCTGCGGCACCGGCACCTATGATAATAATCTCTGATTCGGTATTCATGTTCAGTAAAAGTATCGACATGTAGTTGCATGTCGTGCACATCACAGTTATCCCCGAAAGTTGTGCCGCCGGGCCCTTTTTTGGAAATCATTAATAATGGCTGCTCTTTTTGAAAATTTGTGAAAGCTTCCGGACGAGGCGGGGAATGTTGAAAGTTAAAAGCTGAAATTCCTATATTCGCGCAAATTCAAAAAATACATGAGTCAGCCGAAGGATATCGCCGAACTGAAAAAGATTGCATCACAAGTCAGAAGAGACATCGTACGCATGGTACACGCCTGCCAGTCAGGGCACCCCGGTGGCTCATTAGGATGTACGGATTTCCTTGTTGCTCTGTACTTTAGGTTCATGGAGCACAATCCAAAGTTTAACATGGATGGTGTGAATGAGGATCTGTTCTTCCTTTCAAACGGACACATCTCCCCGGTTTGGTATGCGACCCTTGCAAGAGCCGGATATTTCGATGTGAAAGAACTTGCCACTTTCCGGAAGATTAATTCCAGGCTTCAGGGACACCCCGCCACCCATGAGCATCTTCCTGGTATAAGGATTGCTTCCGGTTCGCTGGGTCAGGGACTTTCAGTAGCACTCGGTGCGGCGCAGGTGAAAAAACTCAATAAGGATGATCACTTTGTTTACGTGCTGATGGGTGACGGAGAACAACAGGAAGGCCAGGTCTGGGAAGCAGCAATGTACGCGGGTCACAACAAACTCGATAACGTCATTGCAACGATAGACTACAACGGCCAGCAGATCGATGGTCCTGTCGACAAAATCTTATCTCTCCTTGACCTCCGCGCCAAATGGGAATCCTTTGGATGGGCCGTTCAGACATTCGAAGGCAACCGTATGGAAGACGTAATTGCCGGGCTTGAAAATGCGCAGAAGCTTGCGCGCCAGGGTAAGCCGGTGATGAATCTGATGCGTACGGAAATGGGCTTCGGTGTAGACTTCATGATGGGCTCACACAAGTGGCACGGCGTGGCTCCGAACGACGAACAATTGCAGCAAGCACTCGCGCAATTGGAAGAAACTATCGGCGACTATTAGTCGCCCGCGCAAAAATAGCTGTGCGCCAGCGAATACCATTCAGCGGGCACCAGCGTTATTTCAAGGATGCGGAATTCGCTTATCGTATTTGTTCTGATTTCAGGAGCGATCCTCCTGTTTTCAGATGCTGAAGGCCAGCGTCGGCAACAGAAGCCGCCGGAAAAAACGCGACTGCTTTTTCTCGTAGATGCAAGTGGCAGTATGCTGGACCCCTGGGGTGGCGGCAATCAGACAAAGCTCAGCGTTGCCCGCAGAATACTCAATCGCATTGTAGATTCCCTCAGACAAAATAACCGCATAGAGCTTGGGTTACGACTCTACGGCCACAAGGCCCCTCCCGGTGTAGTGAATTGCAAAGACACTGACCTCGAAGTCCCCTTCCGCGCCAATAACCACCAGGAGATCATCAACCGCATCAATGCAATCAAACCCAAAGGCGTTACACCAATCGCCTATGCGCTCGAACAAAGCGCCAACGACTTTCCATCCGCTCCAGGCTACCGAAATATGGTCATCCTCATCACCGACGGAATCGAATCCTGTGGTGGCGATCCATGTGCAGTCTCACGCGCGTTGCAAAAGCGCGGCGTCTTCTTACAGCCCTACATCATCGGTATCGGAATGCGTGCAGAGCGCTCGTTGGAATGTGCCGGAAAATTCCTGAATGCAGACACACCCGGAAGATTTTACGACTTGCTCAATGAAGCCATAGAGCGATCATTCGCGAAAACAACAGTGAGTGTACTGCTTCAAGGGCAGCATCAGCGGCCCGAACCTAATATCAACGTTACATTCTTAAACAACCTCACCGGGATTCCGGCGTACGAATTTGTAAACTACATCGACCGCAATAACAAACCCGATTCTGTTGAGGTCGATCCACTCGTTGAATACGATCTGGTTGTGAACACACTCCCGCCAATCCGAAAAGATAAGGTAGCGATAAAGTTAGGTGGACACACGAACGTAACTATCCCCGTTCTGCAAGGAAATCTTATTGTACGGCAGGAAGCCCAAACCGACAGATCACTGCAATTAATCGTACGCGAAAAAGGCAAACCACAAACATTGCATGTACAAATGCTGAATCAGCAGGTTAGATACCTTGCCGGAGATTATGAGGTCGAAGCGCTCACGATGCCACGGCGCGTCTATCCGGTGAAGATTACCCCTGACAAAACGTTCTCGCTTACCATCCCCGCTCCTGGTATCGTGAACATCAACACGATCGGAACTGGTTACGGCAGCCTGTACGAAGTCAACGCCGACGGAACTCAGACATGGGTCACTGATCTCGACGACAAGCCTCCTGTATTCACGTTAAGTTTGTTGCCGGGCACCTATAAAGTCGTATTCAGGGTAAAGAACAGTCCTGGAAGCAAGTACACCGCCCATAAGACATTTACGATAAGGGGTAGCAGAAGTCACCAGGTAAATGTATTTGATCTTTGAGTTAGCCCAGTAATAGCCAGGGCAGCAATGCAATCAGAAGAGAAAGGATAAAAAGTATCCAGAGTTTCTTATTTGATCCGGGCTCAGGCATCTTTTTCATAATACTGGTTCATGGGCAGTGTACGCAGTGCCACTTAAAGAGTTCACGCAAACACGGAGCCCGGAGCCTGTTTAACAAAACTTTAACAACCGGGATCGTTTCCAAATACAAGCATTATAAAGTTGTACCGCGGGATTAGGGAGAATGCAAAACTTTTCCGACTTTCGCGGCGGACAAAATATAATTCGCACCGATGAGCAAATTCACGTTTACGGAAAAGAAAGACACCCGTTCCGGATTTGGCGTTGGCCTTCATGACCTTGGCAAGAACAATCCCAACGTAGTTGCACTTTGCGCTGATCTTACCGGATCGCTCAAGATGGACGCCTTCAAAAAGGAGTTCCCCGAGCGCTTCTTCCAGGTTGGTATTGCAGAGGCAAACATGATGGGTCTCGCAGCGGGTATGACCATCGGTGGCAAAATTCCATTTACAGGAACATTTGCGAATTTTTCAACGGGCAGAGTCTACGATCAGATCCGCCAGTCAATTGCTTACTCGCACAAGAACGTTAAGATATGCGCCTCACACGCGGGACTAACCCTCGGTGAAGATGGCGCGACGCACCAGATACTCGAAGACATCGGAATGATGAAGATGCTTCCGGGGATGACGGTGATTGTCCCATGCGATTATAACCAAACCCGCGAAGCAACGATCGCACTGGGCGACCATCATGGTCCCGCCTACCTGCGATTCGGAAGACCCAGCTGGCCAATCTTTACGACGGGCAGAAAATTCACCATCGGCAAAGCCGACAAGATGATAGAAGGAAGTGACGTTACAATTATTGCGTGTGGTCACCTCGTTTGGAATGCCGTCGAAGCCGAAGCCATTCTCGAAAAGAAGGGCATCTCCGTAGAGCTCATCAACATGCACACCATTAAACCGCTTGATGTCGAAGCGATACTCGAATCAGTAGGTAAGACCGGATGTGTTGTGACTTGTGAAGAACACCAGATAAACGGCGGCCTCGGCGACAGTGTAGCTCAGGTTCTGGGCCGGTTCCTGCCTTCTCCTATTGAAATGGTCGCTGTGAATGATTCATTCGGCGAAAGCGGAACACCTACACAGCTTCTTGCGAAGTATGGCCTCGGTCCCGAAAACATCGTCAGCGCAGTCGAGAAGGTCCTCTCGCGCAAGAAGTAACCGAACGTATCATCGGCATCAGAATTTTGCAGAATATCTCACCTGCAGATCATGCCGTATTTCAAAATTGCCAGTTACGTTTTACTGATTACCTGTGCATCTCATCTTGCCGGGCACTTCTTCCTTGTGCCTCAGTTTCAGCTTATTCACAACATTGTGAATATTCCGCAAAATGAAACGGAACGCGAAATGCTCCGGCTCATGAACGACTACCACCGCTCGGTCGGAGGCGCATCACTTTCCATGATGGACATCCAGAACGGACTGAGCCTCTGTTATGCCCTTTTCTTTTTCTGGCTCGGTGCCTTCAACCTGGTCCTGTACAAACCGGTACGCCGCAATCATCGGCTCCTCGCGCGAGTGAGCTTCCTGAACAGCATCATGCTGGCGGTCGGCACACTCATAGCCGTCATTTACTTTTTCTGGCTGCCCGTAGCAAGCTTTGGTTTGTCTCTCCTGATGTTCCTGCTCGCCGGACTGAAGTTTGCCAAGTCACGGCAATTCTGATTGGGAGGCC
>JAEZDW010000350.1 GCA_023417955.1 Bacteroidota bacterium | reverse complement strand
GTTTCATTTACCGGCGGTACAGTTACCGGAAGGAAGATTGCAAGTATCGGCGCGCCACAATTCAAGAAGTTGTCGCTTGAGCTCGGTGGAAAGAATCCGAATATAGTTTTTGCAGATTGTGATTTTGAGAAGGCTGTTGCTACGTCGGTACGTTCATCGTTTTCGAATCAGGGTGAGATATGCTTGTGTGGTTCGCGCATTTTTGTTGAACGTGCAATCTATGACAAGTTTGTCGATGAGTTTGTAAGACGCAGCAAGGCACTTAAAGTTGGTGATCCTCTTGTGGAAGGCACGGATATAGGTGCACTCGTATCGGAACAGCACATGAATAAAGTGCTTGCCTATGTTAAGCTTGCAACAGATGAGGGTGGTGCAATTTTGTGTGGCGGAAAACGCGTTACGGTTGAGGGTCGCTGTGCTGATGGTTATTTTGTTGAGCCGACTGTAGTAACGGGATTGTCGGCAGCGTGCCGCACCAATCAGGAAGAAATCTTTGGTCCGGTCGTGACGATCATGCCATTTGATTCGGAGGATGAAGTTGTAGCTAATGCAAACAGCACAACTTATGGTCTGTCTGCCACTATCTGGACAGAAAACCTCGCACGTGCTCATCGCGTGGCAGCTGCCCTAAAAAGCGGAATCATCTGGGTGAATTGCTGGCTTTACCGCGACCTGCGCACACCATTCGGCGGCATGAAACAATCCGGGGTTGGCCGCGAGGGCGGATGGGATGCGTTGCGTTTCTTCAGCGAGACAAAAAATATCTGCATTAAGCTTTAATCGCTTTCGGGTTGAGGTCGCGCTAATATGCGATTAGTGTGGCCTGATCCTCTTTATTCCTGAAGTCAGGATCGTTTTTCCCTGCAAGCTGCATAAGCCGTGGAACTGGCCTTCGCGACTGGGGAAGAAGATGGTTTCTATGTAAAGAAATAGTAGAAGTTCTGGTTTGAAGCGTCGCTCAGGGGGCGCCTTACATTTCCTTGCGAAAGCCAAAACGAGACCTTCCGTCTTGACATCTACACTCTGAAATTCCGCTATCCATCGCGTTACAGGGGCGATTTCCCGCCCTTTAGCCGAAAAAACAACCATTCAGGGCTCCGCCAACACACGACAAGTCCTTTTTTAAGTTTTGCGGTCGCCCCGACGGCGATGCAACAGCTTCCCATACGCTGTGCGTAAGCCATATTTTGGTCCCTTCTACATCGATTCTTTACCGATATACTTTCTATATATCCCGCCTTATATATAAGTGGGGACAAATGCGGGACAAATGCGGGAAGAATGCGGGATAAAGGCGGGATATATCTGCATATCGAACGCTTATCTACCGCAGAGCAGCCGCTCATCGGTTGCGGTTACCTGATTTTTAAGGTAACGAACGGGGCGGGAAATGAAAATCAGCCTTGTCTATAGTGTGTTCGAATCCTTTCATGAAAGGAATGTGACACCATTGCACTGGGGCCTCGTTTCTTCAGCGAAACAAAAAACAGCTGAATTAAGCTTTAATCGCGTTACTGGTTGAGGTCGCGATAATATGCCATTAGTGTGAGCAGGTCTTCTTTATTCTTGAGGTCCAGATTGTTTTTCCCTGCAAACTGCATGAGTGCGCGGTGATGTGGTCCTGTGAATTTTGCAAGCAGATCTGCGTCAAGGATTGTGTTCTTTACGACAGAGCGGTCTGTGAACATACCGTCGATTTCCTTTTCCTTTATTTCCAGAAATGGTCGGAGTTCACCGTCGCGACTCAGGAAGAAAATTGTTTCCGTATAGGAGATCGTAGAAGGGTAGCCATAGTAACGGCCTGCGGTGAAAACACCTGTTGCGGGATTGAACATTGCCGGCGTGGCATATTCGCGCTTGTCGATTCGTATGGGCGCAACCTTGGAGATGACGGCAAAGTTTTTCAGATCTGCGAGCGCTTCAAAAAACAACGGGCGTTTGACGTTATAAAATCTGTCTTCCACTTCCACCGCATAGAAGATACGTTGTTTTTCGGCGATCTCGTCGTAGAATTCAAAAGCACGCACGTGGCGCGCTGTGTATGATTTTGAAAGACGGCCACTTTCGATTGAGACGATGTCGGTCTTGTCGTTGTACTTGATCAGGCCTTTGATTTCGCGGCCATTGGTGAGCAGAACGCTGCCGTCAAACCATTCGGGGCCTGCAAGCAATACATTGTACGATTGAGCATTGATGTTGAAGCAGAGAAATAGTGATAACGATAAGATTGGCAGGGATCTCATAGGCGAAAAAGTCAGGTGTAACCAAAGCTACAAAAATCGCCGTCGCATTTCGGAGGGGATGTAATTTTTCTGTAGAGAATGTCGGGATATGTCAGGCGGCTATAACGGAATGGCTATTGGAAGTTGTTTTCGTAATGGCTTAGTATTTTCATCAGGTCGTCTTCGTGGCTGAATTTCAGTCCTTCTGCTTTGGCGTATTCTTTCAACTTTTTATACGTTTCCTGACCAACGTAGTCAATGAGGATTTCCTGTCCTGTCAGTTTTGATTTGGTCCTTACATTTTCATTCCACCACGTTTTTTCCATTTGTTCCGAAACAGATATCCGCAGGTATGGCTCGGGTTTGTTATCGTCTCCCATAAGGAAAATTGTGATGTTTTGCTCTGCGTCTGTCAAAATCTCACCGTCAAGAGTGCCGGTAGGATAAATAACCTGCATTGGAGTCAGGTATTTCCTTTTTTGCTTTATCTCCATGTGGCTGTATTTCTTCCATACGCTGAAGGCTTTGAATTGGCGAACCAGTTCAAAAAAGTGGGGTCGTATGATGTCAGTTTGCTCGTCGGCGTGATCGAACGTGTAGAATACCCGCTGTTTTTGAATCGATTCATCGAAGAACTCAAATGCAACGACGGACCGTGGAATAAACGATTTAGAATCGGTTCCGCTCTGGAAGTGTAACAGCCCGGCACGGTTGTCGTACTTGAGAACGCCTTTTAGTTCGGTATCATCATTCAGAAGGATACTGCCCTGGTACCAAGCTTCCCGGGCTGTGAGAAGCGGTTCCGCGGACTTCTTTTTCTTTGACTGGCCCTGCGTCACGCTTGCAATCACGAGAAGCGCAACGACAAGAGCTAACGGTTTTGCTAACATTTGCCTGTAAATTCTTCGCGATCCAATTTATGAAGAATTTAAAGAAGAAGCCGGAGGTTTTAGGATCAAATCACTTGCCGACCTTGTGTCCCTTCGTTGCAAAGAATAGGATGTACAAATAGCATGGGATCATTATCCAGAATGCAGATTGACGATTTGAGGCGTCAGCGATGGCGCCGTATGCCAATGGAAGTAACGCCCCACCTACAATCCCCATGATCAAAAGAGCTGAAGCAAGCTTCGTGAAGCGGCCTAGTCCCTGCAGCGACAACGGCCAGATTGCAGGCCACATGAATGCGTGTGCAAAACTCATAGCGATTACAAATCCAATCGAAATCCAGCCATCCGTTAACAGCGCTGCTATTGCGAAGATGAGTCCCAGTATTGCACTGATTGACAGCGCTGTCTTTTGGGAAATCGTCTTTGGAATCAGAATAACGCCGATAAAATATCCGATTGTCAGTGCGATCAAACTATAGATACCAAGCTTGCCGGAGGTATTTAAGTCCAGGCCCTGAAACTGTCCATACAATGCAAGCGCATCAATGGCGATAACTTCAACTCCGACGTATACGAAGATACAGAGTACACCCAGGACAAGGTGCGGAAACTGGAATACAGAAGTTTTTCCGGCCGACGTTTTTCCTTCGCTTTCGCCTGAGTCAGCAGATTCAGGATCGATTTCAGGAAGGTGCGCTTTCAAGATCATCACTGAGAGGAGAATAAGCACGCCGGTCATAATGAGATATGGAACAACGACTCGCTGCGAAAGAAGATCAAGTTGATTTTCCAGGGCGACTCCGGAAAGCGTGGCAATTTTTTCTGACATGGATTGTGTATCACTAAACAGTGCTTCAACCAAAACCAGAATTCCAATCATGCCGGCAACTTTGTTACATACTCCCATGATGCTAATTCGTTTGGCTGCACTCTCGATTGGCCCCAGGATCGTCACATACGGGTTAGACGCTGTTTGAAGCAACGTAAGTCCGGTTCCCTGGGCGAACAGTCCAAGCAGGAAAAGCGGATATGATCTTGCATAAGCAGCAGGAATAAAAATCAACGAGCCCAATGCCATCACGCCAAGGCCGATAGACATTCCCTTTGCAAAACCAGTCCGGTTCAAAATAGCGGACGAAGGTATGGCCATGAAAAAGTAAGAGATGTAGAAGGCGAACGTGACGAAATAAGCCTGGAAGTCAGTCAGCTCACAAGCCTGACGCAGAAAAGGAATTAAGACACTGTTGAGCCATGTTACAAAACCAAAAATGAAAAAAAGACTCCCGATGATGATCATGGGGAATACGGAACTCTGTCTTTGCGCCACGACTGAAGGATTGTTAGGTGTCATAAATGTCTCGGTGTTTTCTACAGCTTTTTTGCCTTAATACTCTAATTTTGGCCGCAAACTAAGCCTTTCAGTCTATTTGAACTGGGCTGCAATAAGCTTCAAAAAAGCCCAAATTTTGCCTGTGTTTGCGCACACAATGAATAAATATAACGGAAATAAATGAATTGCAAATGACCGACTCACAAAACTCGAAAAAAAAACTGGCCCTTCTTGTCCTCGCCGCCGGAATGGGAAGCCGCTACGGTGGTATCAAACAAATCGATGGCTTCGGCCCGAATGGTGAAACTATCATGGACTATTCCCTTTTTGATGCGGTCCGCGCCGGGTTCACAAAAGTCGTCTTCATCGTTCGTGAAGAAATCAAGGATATCGTTAAAGAGAAGTTTCAGCCAAAGCTGGAAGGGAAGGTCGAAGTTGAATACGTGGTCCAGTCGCTGGACAAAGTAGTGCCTGCACAATTTCAACGCCCCGACCGCACAAAGCCGTGGGGAACCATGCACGCTGTTCTTTGTGCGAAGGATGTTTTACATGAGCCATTTGCAGCAATCAACGCCGACGACTTTTATGGGAAAGCCGCGTTTCAATCCATTGCCGACTTCTTCAACGGCAATGAATCGGAAGATCACGCGATGGTAGGGTTCACACTGAAGAACGTGCTTTCAACACACGGCAGTGTTTCGCGTGGCGTAGGTGAAGTTCAGGAAGGTGGATATTTGAAATCCGTCGTAGAGCGCACAACCATCGTTCAGGAAGGCGGGAAGATCATCGCAAAAGAAAAAGACGGTGACCTCGTTCTGGATCCAAATGCACCGACATCAATGAATTTCTGGGGGCTTCGCCCGGCGATGTTTCCGATGGCGGAAAAGATGTTCATCGATTTTCTCGGCGAAAATCATGAGAATCCGAAATCAGAATTTTATATCCCGCTTTTTGTTAATCGTGTGATTCAGGAAGGAAAAGGCCGCGTGAAAGTTCTTGGTGGTGGCGACATTTGGTTTGGCGTCACTTACAAGGAAGACAAGGATGAAGTAAGCCGGCGCATCAAAGAACTCATTGACAAGGGCGAATACCCCGCAAAGCTGTGGTAGCAAGTTACTCGCCCGGTGCTTTTCACCACGGAAAAGTGTACCTTCAAACAGATTAAAAGTCAGCCTATGAAATCGATCATTCTGAATATTGCACTTATGCTTCTTTCAACTGCCGTCTTTGCACAAAGTCAAACAAAAATTACCGGGGCCTGGCAACTTAAACAGGGTGACGACATCCAGACGCTGATCATGACCGATCAGTTTTACGCCCTGACACATTACAACCTTGATGGCAAAAAATTCATATCAACACGTGGTGGATCGTGGAAAATGAATGGAGGCAAAATCTCATTTCTTGAGGAGTTCAATACCGAAAAGAAGGATGGCATTGGTACTGAAAAGTCTGCCAGTATTAAAGTGACCGGTGAAACCATGACGGTTGATGTCACCGGCAAGGGTCAGAAATGGACGAGGTTGGATGCTGGTGAACCCGGCAAACTCGCCGGTGCCTGGCTGATCACCGGTCGGATGGTTGACGACAACATGCAGAAGATGACACCCGGTGCGAGAAGGACAATGAAGATTCTTTCCGGAACACGGTTTCAGTGGATTGCATACAATACGGAAACAAAAGAGTTTTTTGGAACGGGCGGAGGAACGTATACGACAAAAGACGGCAAGTACACCGAGAACATCGAATTCTTTTCGCGTGACAATAGTCGGGTAGGGCAATCGTTGCAGTTTGATTTCTCTTTGGAAGAGGGTAAGTGGCGGCATAAGGGATTGAGCAGCAAAGGCGATCCGATTGATGAAATCTGGACACGCCGCGAACAGCTCGGTATTTAAACGGGAGATTCTGGAATGGATAACAGCGCACGTTCGCGTGTAATAAAGGCAATAGCCACTCAGTTGGGTTTTACGTTTTGCGGGATCGCGAAAGCTGAATTTCTCGAAGATGAAGCCCCGCGCCTTGCCGAATGGCTGAAACGCGGCTATGCGGGCAAAATGACGTACCTGGAAAATCATTTTGACAAACGTCTCGATCCTACACTCCTCGTTCCCGGTGCGCGCTCTGTGATCACACTGCTGTACAACTATTTTCCCGCGAAGGAGGTTGAGTCTGACGTTCGCATTTCCAAATATGCTTACGGCGAGGACTACCACGACGTGGTTCGCACAAAGCTTCGCGAGTTCATGGCGCTTATTCATGAGCGCATCGGCGCTGTTGAAGGCCGCGTGTTTGTCGATTCTGCGCCGGTCATGGAACGCGCCTGGGCAAAACGTTCGGGATTGGGCTGGATTGGAAAGAACAGCCTGCTCATCAACAAAAAATACGGTTCGTTTTTCTTTTTGGCGGAACTCATCGTCGATCTGGATCTCGAATACGACGGGCCCGTTCGCGATTACTGCGGGACGTGTACTGCTTGCATGGATGCCTGCCCGACAGACGCTATTCCGGAACCGTACGTCGTAGATGGCAGCCGGTGCATTTCATACTTTACCATCGAACTCAAGGATGAAATTCCTTCCGATATGAAAGGAAAATTCGGCAACTGGGTTTTTGGCTGCGATATCTGCCAGGATGTTTGCCCCTGGAATCGTTTTTCAGTACCGCATAACGAGCCGGCATTTACGCCCGATCGGCAGCTGCAGATGACGTCATCCGAATGGCGGGAAATGACTGAAGACGTTTTCAGGGCAGTATTCAGAAAGTCCGCCCTGAAACGGACCGGCTTCAAGGGGTTAATGCGAAATCTGAAGTTTGTCCGGGCTGACTGACTTATACCAGCAGTCCTACTTCCCTTGCGATTTTCGAATTATACTCAAACGCCAGCCTTTGATAATTCACCAGGTCGACGATTGTTCCGATGAAGCAAAGCCCGAGGGTGAAGAAGTAGAGTAATCCCATGCCGATTTGATCGGTCAGCATTCGATGAAGTCCTGCGAATCCTACGAAGCCCATCAGCGTAAGCACGAGCAAGAGCAGTGGGTCGCGTCTTCGGTTGCGGTAGACAGTCGCGAAGGTGCGTGCGCGGTCGTCGTCGAGGTCCTTTATGAGTTGTTGAACGAACAGCATCTCTTCGCCGGTGAGTTCCGGGAGTATGTCAATGATTCTGGCCATAAGCGTAATATGAGGTTTTAATTAGGGAGAATATGCGTGCGGAAAGGACTGCTAAAGCAAATATCCCGAGCGGGTGCGCCTGCAACGACAAACGCAGTTCGCCTCTGAAAAGCCAGTGAATCGATTCACCGAGACCACATCCGGGACAAATGTCGAATCCGAGTTGATGAACCGGGCATAGCGACAATGACGAGTCAGGGTCTGCCAATGCCAGGAAAGTCAGACCTGCCAGCCAAACGACGGCTTCGAAAGGAAATACCCGTAGTCGTTGATTCATCCTAATTTGTTAACGGGAATGCGGCCATGTGGTTCCAAAAATAAAGCCCCCGCCTGGGTCATGGCGAGGGCTTTATCGGGTCATACGCGACCTCAATCAAGAAACCACAAAGCAGCGATTCAAAATTGCTCCGTGGACATTTCCGAACCGGTTGTAACACCAGCTTCGGAGGTCATTCACCTCATCCGCTATAAGCAAGCGGATGGCCTTTCTCAGCTCTTTCTCAAAGAGAAGAGCGTCAAAACTCACTTTAGTGAGCACAGTTTTGACATAATTCAACATGGTAAGCAAGGATAAAAAAATAGGGTTTTATTGCCTAACGGGTGTTAAGTTAAAAAAATGTCCTTTAATGAAAAAAAATTATTGCAAGATTCACTTTTTCCGATTGGTTTTTGCGCCGACCGGGTAGAGGGCGACCACTAGGGGGCAAAAATTGCCGACGAATGCATTCTTTTGGCCTTGCCTGCGTTGGTTGTGTAAATTGTAACTTTGAAACTGCATGAATCGAAGAAGCGGTATGTTGATATTTAGCAGGTGGGCGTTTCTCATTGCGGTCCTGGTGTGCTCCGCGCTGACGACGCTGGCTCAGAAAACCGAAATTAATCTGGGGCCGGACGAAATTACGCAGAACGACACGTGGACGTTAGCAATCACCGTGTACAATGAGCCCCTGAAAAGCTACGATGCCTTCCCGGAAATAAAGGGTTTCCGAAAAGGTACTGAAATGAAGCGTTCGTTTACATCGGCCGTGAACGGGAAGGTGAATTCTGTGCAGTCGATTATCATGAATTACTATCCACTTAAGACGGGCGTGATTGCCGTGCCGCCGGTGACCATGAAGATCAACGACAAACTTGTGCGCGTTCAGGGAAAAAATGTGACGGTTAAAAAGTCGCCGCAGTACAATCAGCAACCGAATGCCTACAACCGAAAACCCGATGATTTCTTTGGAGATGACGATCCGCAGTTCGTTGAAGTACGCGACGACGCTTTCCTCGCGCTTACAACCGACAAGAAAGAAGTCTACCTCGGTGAAGGTGTGAACGCTGTTCTTGCGTTTTATATGCCTGAAGATAATCTCGCAACGCTCCGGTGGTATGACCTCAGCAAACAACTTACTGAAATCCTGAAGAAATTGAAGCCGACAAGTTGCTGGGAGGAGAATTTTGAAATCGAAAATGTCGAAGGTGATCTCGTAAACATAAACGGCAGACGCTATCTGCGGTATAAGATTTATCAGGCGATGTTTTATCCTTTCAACTCACAGCCGATAAGCTTTCCGGTGGTCACACTCGACATGCTGAAATATAACGTGGCGAGAAATCCTTCATACTTCCGTTCAAATACAAGGGAGACAATCAAGACGTATGCATCCAAACCAGTGACTGTTAAGGTGAAGGAGTTGCCGCCTCATCCGCTGAGCAACTCCGTTGCCGTGGGTGAGTTTCGCCTTGACGACAGGATTATCGATACCAATCTCAAGACAGGTCAAAGCGCAGCCTATGAGTTTAATATTGTTGGCGAAGGCAATATTGCGTCACTGCAACAACCTAAAGTTCGCAAGAACGGTGCGCTGGAAGTTTACGATCCGAGCACGCGCCAGGAATTAAGCAAATCCCGAAACAGGATCACCGGGACAAAGTCGTTCAGATATTTCATGATACCAAAGGAACCCGGCCAATATAAACTCGGCGAATATTTTCAATGGGTGTTTTTTAGTCCGCAGCGCGAACGATACGACACACTCCGCTCAAACATTACGGTATATATCACAGGGGAAAGCAAGAAAAATGAAACAATTGACGCGCAGGACCCGGGTAGTTTTTATGAGCAGATTCAGGTCGCCGATAATCAGCTCAGGGCAGCGTCGGGTGGAAAGGGCAGCGGGTGGTGGTTTCATGGCTTTCTGCTGGTCATGGTTGGCACCTCACTGTTCCTGCTGCTGAAGAAGTAAGTGGCATTTTGTTACGGGATTCCAGTTTCTGCTGCGTATTTTCGCCCCGTAAACTGCTGTTGCGATGAGTAATTCCTTTGGAAGACTGTTTCGATTAACCACATTTGGCGAGTCACATGGCCCCGCTATCGGGTGCATCGTCGATGGATGTCCGGCAGGTGTTAGCATTGATGAAGAATTCATTCAATCGGAACTCGCGAGAAGAAAACCTGGTCAGTCAAAAATTACTACACAAAGACAGGAAGAGGATCGCTGTCGGATATTGAGCGGCGTCTTCGAGGGAAAGTCT
Organism: Bacteroidota bacterium; assembly: GCA_023417955.1. Classification (GTDB taxonomy): domain Bacteria; phylum Bacteroidota; class Bacteroidia; order Cytophagales; family Cyclobacteriaceae; genus Ohtaekwangia. The sequence continues at coordinate 5,104 of JAEZDW010000350.1, read as the reverse complement.
ACTGGTACACCGATCGCCATCGTGATTGAAAATCAGGACCAGCGTAGTAAGGACTACAGCCACATAGCAGAAACATTCCGACCATCCCACGCGGATTTTACCTATAATGTGAAGTATGGCATTCGCGACTATCGCGGCGGTGGTCGCAGTTCAGCTCGTGAGACTGCGGCACGCGTTGCGGCGGGAGCAATTGCCAAACTCTTCCTGAAGGAATTTGGTTTGGACATCCGTGCGTATGTGTCGCAGGTTGGTGAGGTCAAAGCGCCTTCGTATGACACGCTGGATCTTTCACAAACAGAATCAAACATCGTGCGTTGTCCACATCCGGAAACTGCTGAAAAGATGATTCAGTTGATTGATCAGGTCAGGCTTGATCGCGATACGATTGGTGGAGTGGTTACATGCGTTGTGAAGAATGTCCCGCCCGGACTTGGGGAGCCTGTGTTCGGGAAGTTGCATGCAGATCTTGGGAGCGCGATGCTGGGCATCAATGCAGTGAAGGGATTTGAATATGGAAGTGGCTTTGCCGGAGTAACGCTGCGTGGCTCAAGCCACAACGACGAGTTTTACAATGACGGCGACCGTATCAGGACGCGCACGAATCATTCGGGTGGCATCCAGGGAGGAATTTCCAACGGTGAGGATATCTACTTTAACGTTGCATTCAAACCGGTAGCGACGATCATGCAGGATCAAAAAACTGTCGATAAGAGTGGAAATGAAACGGTTGTTTCAGGAAAGGGAAGACACGACCCGTGTGTTTTACCTCGCGCAGTTCCTATTGTGGAAGCGATGGCCGCTCTTGTTCTTGCGGACCACATGCTTCTAAATCGGTCATCAAAGATTTAGCCCGTCTGCATTGGCAGGCATCGGATTAAGCTCACCTTCGCTGCTGGCGATCACTACCGATACGGTTGCATCACCTGTAATGTTCACAACAGTGCGAAGCATATCCAACGGACGGTCTATGGCAAGTATCAAGGCCAGTCCTGCAGGGTCAAGTCCGACAGCTTCCAGAACGATGATAAGCATAATGATCCCGGCACCGGGGACTGCAGCTGCGCCAATTGATGCCAGCACAGCTGTCATAAGGATGGTAAGCTGCTGTGTGAAGTCAAGTGGCACACCGAAAGCCTGAGCGATAAATACTGCCGAAACTGCCTGGTGAATACTTGTGCCATCCATGTTGATGGTGGCCCCCAGAGGCAGAACGAAACTCGATACGTTCTCTGAGACGCCAAGATTCTTTTCAACGCACTCGAAGGTGGCGGGAAGCGTTGCAGCGCTCGAGCTTGTTGAAAACGCCAATATCTGTGCGGGAAGTATGCCTTTGAAGAACTGCAACGGCCGCATCTTTGATCCGAATTTCAGAATCGACGGATAAACGCCAAGAGACATCAGTGCAAGCCCCGCAATGACCGTGGCCGCGTATCCTCCGAGGGCAACGATAAGTTCAGTATCGATATTCAAGCTTGCAAGCAGCGCAAAAACACCCACTGGTGCGTACATCATGATGATGTCGACTATTTTTAAAATCACGTGGTTTCCGCCGTCGAAAAATGCCTTCACAGGCGCCACCTTGTCTGATTTGGTCAGGATCATGGCAACGCCAAAAAGAATTGCGAAAAAGATGATCTGGAGCATGTTGCCGTTGTTAGATGCAGCGTTGAAGAAGTTGTCAGGTACAATGTCAACGAGCATCTGCAATGGACCCTGGTCGGGTGCCTGCTTTGCTGAAACGATCTTCAGATCTATATCCGCCGCGTAGGCTGTACGCAGCTCTTCACGCTTTTCAACGGAAAGCAACTTGCCCGGGCTGAATGTATTAACAAGAAGAAGCCCTATAATGACGGCAACAACCGTAGTTGCGATGTACAACGCCATTGTCTTTCCCCCCATCCTGGACAATTTTGAAACATCTGACAGGTTGGAAACGCCATCGATCAGACTGAAAACGATCAACGGAATTGCGATGAGTTTAAGAGCGCTTATGAAAATGGTTCCGAATGGCTTGATCCACAATTGCGTGAATTCGACAATGCCCAGGCTTTGGGCACTCAGGCCCCAAATGAGCCCAAGCAGCATTCCAATCAGAATCTTTCCATAAAGTGGTAGTTTCTTGCCCTTTGCCATCGCAGAACGGAATTAATGGTTATTCAAATTGAGGTTGGCAATATGCGGAATTGTGGGCCGATATTCAAACGGATGCAATCCCGGTGTATGCCAAATTTTTATCCGATGACCTTCCGGTTTCAATACCCGGTCGGAAACTATATTTGCGTAATTTTGTTCCTTTACTGAATCAATATCCATTTTATCATTTTATGCTTAAGCAAATACCGAAAAACGTACATATCTACCTGGAGTCAAATCCCAATCCCAACTCGCTGAAGTTTGTTGTGAACGATATACTGGTGCCGGATGGACTCAGCTTCGACTTCCCCGATAAGGAGAGCGCGGGCATGTCACCCCTGGCTTCGGAATTATTCGGGTATGACTTTGTTGATCGGGTGTTCTTCGCAAGCAATTTCGTTACCGTTACCAAAAAGACCGATGTTGAATGGATTGAAATCCAGAATACTATCAAGGAGCACATCAGGCAATACCTTGAAGCGGGGAGATTTATAATAGAACAGGAGTCGCCCGAGGTGCCTGCGGAAGAGGAAACCGAAAGCGTTAAGAAAATCAAAGCAATCCTTGACGAATACATTCGTCCGGCTGTAGAGCAGGATGGAGGCGCAATTACGTATCACTCTTTTCAGGATGGTATCGTCCGCGTTATACTACAGGGTTCCTGCAGCGGCTGCCCATCCTCAACGATAACACTGAAGGCTGGCATTGAGAACCTCTTCGTTCGAATGATGCCGGATGAGGTACGCGGCGTGGAGGCCATCGCCTGACAACCGCCAAATAAGCTTAAGAAATATGCCCGCCCCGCGCGGGCTTTCTATTTATGTGTCATGCTGGCAGCAGTTTTTTTATCTTTATCTGTACGGTAACCAGGGAATGATCAGATTGCGACTGCCTGTACTTCTAATTCTTGTTCTTGTAACATTCCGGGTGGGGCTTGCCCAGCAAAAGGACTCAACTGGCAATAAGCTCCTCGACTCAAAAGTAGCGCGCGAAATCATCGGTGCGGTTACACGCAACGCGAGCGAGAAGGAAGAGACAAATGTCAGGAGTGAAAACGAATACGTCCCGTATCAGGGAAAGATCATAAGGCATATCATCATCCGTAAAGTAGGCTTCGAAAGATCGATCTACGATTCCTCGAAGAGCATACGGAACCGCGTCACGAAAATTGCCAATGCCCTGCACAGCGACACGCGCGAACGAGTAATTCGCGACAATCTTTTCTTTCGTGAGAACAGGCCTCTTAACCCGTATCGCCTCGCTGACAATGAACGTTACCTTCGTGATCTCGACTTCATTCTGGATAGCCGGATACGCGTTATACCGATTTCCGACAGCGACTCCGTCGACGTGGAAGTTCTGACGCGAGACGTATTCAGTCTTGGTATTCGCGCAAAACCCGGGGGAGTGGATGAATTCTCGGTAGGCATTTACGACGCGAACCTTTCCGGTTACGGTCAACGTGTCCAGGCTGATTTCCTCTTCGATTCAGAACGCGAGCCACTCATTGGAAAAGGTTTTCTGTATCGGAAGTCCAGTCTCGGGGGAACGCTGGTAAACCTTTCTGCGGGATATACGGAACTGAATAATGGCAGAAGCCTGGGCGAGGAAAACGAATACGCCTTTTATCTTCGACTCGACAGGCCATTGGTCTCGCCTTATTCGAGAATGGCGGGAGGAATTGAGTTCAGCGAAAACTGGTCCGTCGACGTGATGAATGTCGGGGACTCGCTCTTTCGCAATTACCGATATAACGCGCAGGATTATTGGGTCGGCTACAACATCGGTATCCGGAATAATCTTCAGGATCGCAATCGTCACTTTATCGCACTCCGTTATTCGCGGCAGCACTTCAGGGATCAGCCGGTGCAGGAAGAGCAGCGCGCGCGAAGAATATACAACGACAATCGTTTCCTCCTTGCAGAGTTCACGTTTTACAATCAGAACTTCTATAAAACGAATTACATCTATGGCTTTGGTCGAACAGAAGACGTGCCCTATGGCCAGACGATTAACATGACTGCCGGGTGGACTGAAGAACTCGGGCTGAAAAGGTTTTACGTCGGTTCGTCTGCTGCACGGAGAATAGTCAGACCGTCAGGACGCTTTTACGATGTTGAAATCGGTGGAGGGACTTTTTTCAGGCACGACATTGCCGAAGACGGTGTGGTATACGCGAAGGGCTCTTATTATTCTAAACTCTATGAAGTGAAAAAGTCGCGCTTGCGTCATCTTTTTCAGGCAGGCTATGCGCGTTCATTCAATAATCGCGTGCGCGAATTGTTGACACTTGAAAATCAACTTACGGGGTTCAGTGCCGATAGTCTTTTTGGATTTCAACGAATGTTCTTCAGAAGTGAAACCACGGTGTTTACACGGCATCGGCTCGTCGGATTTCATATTGCACCGTTCGCGTCGCTTGAGGTCGCGTATCTGGAATCGAAGGAAATTGATATCGATAAAAGTATTCACGACGTCTTTTGGGGAGCAACAGGTGGTGTGCGAATCAGAAATGAAAACCTGATTTTCGGCACGATCGAATTTCGGGGGTTGTTCTATCCGAAGGTGGTCCCCGGTGTGGAGCGATTGGGTTTCGTCGTCACGACAAGACTTCGTATCAAGTATAGCGGCGTATTTGTCCGGCCGCCTTCGTTCGTGAGTTTCAACTAGGGTTGCTCTTTTCTGAAATTGATATTCATACTCTCAAGCCACGCGTATAACGCCTGTTTCTCTTCTTCTGTTACTGTGGAATGGGGATGTAACCATGTGTATGATTGTAATGGCATCGATCCGTTGTCCATTACCTCTCCGAGTTCTTCCAGTTTATGGTTTGCTCTTGCTGGTGGATAATTGCTGAACTCAGAAAAGTTCAACTCGGATTTTCCTTCGCGAATGTGATCTGCAAGCCACCAGGCCACAGGCTGAAAATTGAAGTACCACGGATAGTTCGTGTGGTTGCTGTGGCAATCGT
>JAEZDW010000281.1 GCA_023417955.1 Bacteroidota bacterium | reverse complement strand
TGGGACTATAAAACCTGGGCTTCGAATGTTAAGGACGCTATTGTGAATGAAATCATACCCATCCGCGAGCATTTGATCGCGTATGACGTTGAGATCAACAAACTCCGTGAGCACATGAATTCGGATTCAGTTTCAGTGAAGCCTGATCTCTCCAAACTGATTGATCGTTTGTTGCTTGAGAAGCTTTCGAAATACGATTCGCATCCGCTTCCAATGGATGTGTTCAAGGTAAAAATCGCAGATCTGGAATACCGTTCACTGGTAATAGAAAATAAAAAGTTCGCTGACTCTTCCGATGTTCACCTTCAGCTTTCGATTGCCAAAAACGAACTCGGGAAAGTAACAAAACTTGACAGCCTTACCGGTGATCTGTTGCAGCGCGACTTCGAAAAAGAACTTCGCAACTATGAACATTTCGTGAACAACACCTATGGAAATGCGACAGTGCTGAGAAGTTTTCTGAAAGTAATGAAAGACTTTTCCTCCCGCGAGCGCGAGAAGAAACAGGAAGCGCTGGCAAATGCGGAAGAAGCGTTGCGCTGGATGGTCCTCGATGAAAAGGATTCGATTCCTTTGTTCCAGGTTTCAGCTCCGACGCGTTATATGCCGTTGTCAGTTGAAGACGAGAAGTTCACGATCGGTCTTGAGTATGCAGATTCGACTTCCGCGCAGGGTTATTTCTATACGATAACGCCAACACGTAAGCCTGATCTCAAAATCAAATTCCCGGTTGACAAGCCGACGTTTGTGCGGTCGCGTTTCCCGGCAGCAAAGACGTTGGCCTATTCGGATCCGTCAGGCCAGGTATTCTACGTGTTATTGTTCTCTGAGAAGCCGGGCAAGGACAATCTGTATAAAGCGACGCTTGCGAAGATATATCGTTCAGACGGGCTTGCATGGAGCTCAAACTATGCACTCAAGTTTGTCCCGAAGGAGTTGACATATCGCCAGGATTCCGGCGAATTCGTAATACGCGCAGATGCCTCTGAAAGCGTGGTAGACAAGAACGGGAAGATGCTACGGTAATACAGCCTAAATAATACTACAGTAACTACGCAGAAACAAGACGTTTCCAGTCCTGGAAGCGCATGTCTATGCGCAGTTTCATTTTTTCATAGTTCTCCCAGCTGTCGGTCACGTGGTAAATTGAAGGGAGTGTCTTGACAAGGATCTCGTCATAGTCATTCCGGTACAGACCACCGCCATAATAGTAGTAGGTAAACATGTTTCCCTGGCGGTTGAAAAGTTCGTAACCAAGATAACCATCCCAGATTTCGCTCAGGATTGTGCACGAAATCTCTCTTCTTCTGAATCGGAAAATCTGATTGGAAGCTTCGTCTTCGAAATACTCTGAATAGAGCCCTGCATCGATGATCCATCCGAGGTAAATTCCGATGTGAACGTAAGCTTGTTCGATAGGAAGGGAGTCGGGGAAATTACCAAGAAAGTGCGTCTTAGCGTTATCGTATATGGTCTTTTGTATTTCCGCTTTCTTTTCCATATAACAATGATAACCTCGATTAGGCAGTTAAACAAACAAATAGGGCGTTTTATATCGGTCCATTCCTTACATGGATGGGGTGTCTTTCAGAGATGAAGGATTATGAAATCCCTAATGAAAAAACAGGTATGCGACGAAGATCGCGGCAATAATTCCGGCGAGGTCGGCAACCAGCCCACCCGTGACAGCGTACCGTGTGTTCCTTACGCTGACAGCTCCAAAATAAAGCGCCGTAAGGTACAACGTGGTCTCAGCACAGCCTCGGAATACGCTTGCCAGCTGGCCTACAAACTGGTCAGGACCACCGTTGGCTTCCGTCACCTCGATCATCATGGCCTTTGCGCCGGAGCCCGACATAGGCTTTAACAGGGCTACCGGAATTGCAGGTACGAAATCGGAGTTCAGCCCCGCGGCCTCGACGGTCCACTTGATTCCAGACTCAATGTAAGGCAGCGTGCCTGACGTCCGGAATACGCCAATCGCAACCAGCATCGCTATCAGAAAGGGAATGATCTTGATGGCGGTGGTAAAGCCTTCCTTCGCACCTTCGACAAAGGTTTCGAAAATCGGAATCCGCTTGCGAATGCCCAGTGCGATGAACGCGATGATAATACAGAAAATTATGATCGCTGTAAAAAGCGATGATTGCTCCTGAATTTCTTTAGGACCAAGCCTTGAAAAATAGAAGATGGTACCGCTGACCATTGCGACGGCGCCAAGTATATAAGCCAGCAACACCGGGTCCAGCAAACGGATTCGTTGTCGGATACAAACGTAAAGCAGACCGGCAAACGTTGAGAAGAAGGTGGCGATTAATGTCGGAATAAATATGCTTGTCGGATTGGTTGAGCCCAGTACAACGCGGTCTGCAAGGACCGAGATTGGAATGATGGTGAGCCCTGAGGCATTCAACACCAGGAACATGATCTGCGCATTTGAGGCGACGTCCTTGTTTGGGTTGATTTCCTGCAGCTCATTCATCGCCTTTAATCCCAACGGCGTTGCAGCATTGTCGAGACCAAGGATGTTTGCGCTGAAGTTTAATATGATTGATCCAATGGCAGGATGATTTTTTGGTATCTCCGGAAACAAACGCGAGAAGAACGGACCGACGAGTCGCGAAATAATGGGCACCATGCCACCCTTTTCGCCGATCTTCATCAGCCCAAGCCACAATGCCATTACGCCGGTCAGCCCAAGTGAAATCTCAAACCCGAGTCGCGCACTATCAAAAGTAGATTGCAGCATTGCGGGAAAGACCTGCATGTCCTGGAAGAAGAGCAGCCTGATAAGTGC
>JAEZDW010000235.1 GCA_023417955.1 Bacteroidota bacterium | reverse complement strand
GATTACGGTTTTGATCTTTGGAATTTTCACATCGGGGAAGTGATACTTCAGATTTCTAAAAGCCATTTCAAACTCCGACTTGAGCGCGCTTCCATCCCCAAATATTTTCTTCGTCTCAAGCAGCAGGCTATCAAAGTGCGGATTGGTTACGCGTTGATGAATCTCCCTGATAAAAACAGAGTCATCAGGATACTCTTGCCGGCGGAAGATGAAATCACGTATCACCGGTTCACGCGTAAAAAATGCTACAAGTTCACTCTTGTCCGAAATTGCGGCGATACTGTCTTCGAAATGCTCAATGGTAAGCTCGAGTTCGACATTACGGGTATCGGGCACCGTTACACATGCTTCTTCCTTTTCGCTTCCACATCCCACAAGAATCAGTAAGGAGATGCATGCAACTTTCCAGGGCCAAAGCATTTGACCGCGAACTGAATCGAATGGTTTCACTGAAGACAAGGGGCTTATTATTTTCATAATTTCTAGAACGACAATTTACCTTCCGGTTGGCCTTTCGTCAGACGGAGGCTTCTTACTTTCCCGCCGGAGGTAACGTGGACAAGGTTAGACTGATCGTCGTAGAGATCCATAAGGATTGAATTTGTGATTCCGATCCCCTTCCACTTTTTAACGTTGGCAACTTCAATAAAAAAAACGAACGCTTCTCCGTCCTCTTCATGTCCAAGATAACGTACTTTCTGTGATTTATTGTCGAGCGTAATCTTAAAGGATTCCGCCACATAAGTTGTCATCATTTCATCGAGCGTCATGCCGGACGGGTTAAGGACATCCAATGTCGGATTGTTAAACCGGTTCCTCAGAGCGAGCTCGAGGTCATCCATAAATACGCGCATCATGATTTCGAGCGCCTTGTCTTTTTCATCGTAATTGACCTCCGTGACACTAACGTGCAGGGGGTGTCGAAAGTCTGAACCATGACCGGGAAACAGAACAAAAAGTGAACAGAACAGCAAGAAGTACCTCATCGCGTTAATCATGCGCTATGCGCGGGTCAAAAATAGTACCGAAACCATTAATTCCGCCGGTCTTGTAAGTATTCTTGTAAATAGAATAAATGGATTATTATTGGAGTTTATTTCATTAACCAATGAGCGAATTCCAGGTTTACTTCAGCTACGGCCGGGATCACATCCTTGATTACAAATTCGGCTACGATCACATTCTTTTTATTGTGGCACTCTGCGCCCTTTACCTCGTACGGGATTGGAAGCCACTTTTGATTCTTATCACGGCATTTACGGTAGGCCATACGATTACACTGGCACTCGCCAGCCTCGACGTTATTCCGGTTAACGAAGAAGTGGTCGAGTTTTTGATTCCGTTGACGATCTTTATTACAGCAGCGTCGAACCTGTTTAGAAACGAGGATACGTTGCACCAACGGAAAATACAGCTCAATTATGCCTATGCATTGTTGTTCGGTCTGATCCACGGAATGGGATTTTCGAATTTCTTCCGCGCAATTCTTGGCAAGGACCGCAGCATTGTATCACAACTTCTGGCCTTTAATATCGGGCTTGAGTTTGGCCAGATAATAATTGTTGCAATATTTCTCTCTGCCAGCTTTATTTTTGTCGACTTGATTGGCGTAAACCGCCGCGACTGGAAAATGGTTGTTTCTTCCGCCGTTGCCGGAATCTCTCTGGTGCTGATGAAAGAAGCTGCTTTTTGGACTGAATAACTCATACTAACCCAGGACTGTATAATGATTCGTTTACTTCTTGTTTCAACAATTGTCTGCTTTTCCCTCGCCACAAATGGCCAACAGGCTCCCGCAAAATGGGGGGGTAAATTCGAACAACTCGGAACCGAGCTACCTACTCCCAATGAGTACCGCACTGCGTCCGGATCGCCCGGACCGGAATACTGGCAGCAGCAGGCTGACTATGTTATCGACATTACGCTCGACGACAACACCCAATCCATTTCTGGATCGGAAACCATTACCTATCACAATAATTCACCCGACGTGCTGAAGTATCTTTGGCTTCAACTCGATCAAAACATCCTTTCCCGCGAAAACACCCTGGCAACTGCCTCAACAAGCAGGGTTAGGGACTCGGTGGCAGCCAAAGTTTATGCACAGAACGTCTCAAAATTTGACGGGGGTTTCAAAATCAAACAGGTCACTGACGCAGGCGGAAAGCCGTTGCAATATGCTATCAACAACACCATGATGCGTGTGGACCTGCCAACGCCGCTCAACCCCGGTGAAAAAGTTTCATTCGTTGTGTCGTGGTCATACAACATTAACGACCGGAATATATTCCGCGAAAGGAGCGGAATGGAATTCTTTCCGGAAGACGGAAACTACCTCTATACCATCGCACAGTTTTTTCCGCGCATGTGTGTTTACGACGACTATGAAGGCTGGCAGAATAAACAGTTTCTGGGAAGCGGAGAATTTGCTTTACCCTTCGGTGACTACAAGGTAAAAATCACGGTACCTTCTGATCACATTGTAGCAGCAACCGGTGTGCTTAAGAACCCGGACGATGTTCTAAGCAAAGTTGAACGCGAACGCTTCGAAAAAGCAAAGCAGTCGTTTGACAAGCCGGTGTTTATTGTAACAGAAGCAGAAGCAATCAAAAAGGAAAAATCAAAAAGCAAAACAACCCGCACATGGGAGTTCCATGCTGAAAACGTGCGTGACTTTGCATTTGCGTCGTCGCGCAAGTTCATCTGGGATGCACAGGCGGTGAAAATCGGAAAGAATACACCACTTGCTATGTCTTTCTATCCCAAGGAGGGTAATCCTCTCTGGGAACGCGAATCAACAAAAGCAGTGAAAAACACACTGGAAGTTTATTCTCGTATGACCATCGATTATCCCTACCCGGTAGCGATTTCAGTGCACACGGCTTCAATTGGGATGGAGTATCCGATGATTTGTTTTAACTATGGGCGTCCTGTCAACGGTAAGTACAGCGAGCAGGACCGGATGCGCATGATCGGTGTTATTGTGCATGAAGTCGGTCACAACTTCTTCCCGATGATCGTCAACAGCGACGAAAGACAATCAACATGGATGGATGAAGGCATTAACAGCTTTGTTCAATTAATCACTGAACTTGAACGTTATCCCGATCTCAACTGGACGCGCGGCATTCCCCGAGAACTGGTGCCATTCATGAGAGGAGATCAGCAGATGATGCGGCCGCTGATGACAAACTCCGAACAAGTCATATTTTTCGGCAATGAGCAATATGCAAAGGCAGCGACTGGTTTGTATATGCTGCGCCAGACGATCATGGGGCCGGAACTGTTTGACCGCGCCTTCAAAGAGTACTCTGAACGTTGGGCATTTAAGCATCCCAAGCCTGCGGATTTCTTCCGCACAATGGAAGACGCGTCTGCTGTAGACCTCGACTGGTTCTGGCGCGGATGGTTTTATACCACGGACCGTGTGGACATTTCCGTCGACCAGGTGCGATGGCTGAAACACCGTCAATCGTCACAGGATCCTGAAAAGCGTGTTACTGTTGCACAGGAGCGCGCTGGTGGAAAAAACACCTACTCAAATTTTGATGGCGGACCCGAGCCTTTCAGCGTGGTTGAAACGCCTGCTGCATACTATGGTGAATTCCGCAATCGTGTAGACGACAAGGCAGTCGCACAAAACCTGCAGGGCAAGAACATTTACGAAGTAAAACTTTCAAATCAGGGTGGTCTTGTAATGCCGGTTATTCTTGAATGGACTTTTGCAGATGGTTCAAAAGAAATCGATCGTATCCCCGCTGAAATCTGGAGATCAAATGAAAGCACGGTAACAAAAGTGTTTATCAAGGATAAGGAAGTAACCAAAGTTGTGCTCGATCCGCTGGAAGAAACAACGGACATCAATACAACTAACAATGTATTCCCCAAGGTTGCAGAAGGTTCATCCAAATTCGACGACTTTAAAAAGAAATCAAACTAATTCAAATAACTCATCAAACTCAGATCAAACTATTAGAACACGCCAATGAAACATACAATCGCATTATTACTGGCCTCCTTCATGGCGGTCACGTTGTTCGGCCAACAGCAAGGGTGGCAAGGCAAGTTTGAACAACTTCAACAAGAACTCCCGACACCCAATTCGTATCGCTCCGCTTCAGGTGCACCGGGTTCAAAGTACTGGCAGCAACGCGCAGATTACGTTATCAACGTTGAAGTAGATGATAACACCCAGGTGCTCACAGGTTCCGAAACCATTACATATTATAACAACGCGCCGGAGGCCCTGAAATACCTGTGGCTGCAGCTGGATCAGAATCATTTCTCAAGCACGGGAATGCCTGCAACATCAAAGCCAGGCAAGGTGCAGGACTCAATACCAGCACGATTCTTCGACTATCTGGCGGGAACAAAAACCGGTTACGACGGCGGATACAAAATCGCTTCAGTGCGTGACGCCGCGGGCAAGGCGCTTCCTTATGTTATCAACAACACGATGATGCGCATCGATCTTCCCGCACCGCTTAAAACAGGTGAGAAGTTTGTGTTCTCCATCGACTGGAGTTTCAAGGAGAAAGATCGCAACAAGATTGTAATGGATCGCGGTGGTTACGAATTTTTTGAGGAAGACGGAAACTACGTCTACACCTTCGCACAGTGGTTCCCGCGTATGTGTGTTTTCGATGATTACGAAGGATGGCAGAACAAGCAATTCCTCGGTCAGGGAGAGTTTGCCCTTACCTTTGGAAATTATCGCGTTAAAATTACCGTGCCGTCGGATCATATCGTAGGCGCTACTGGCGAAATTCAAAACGCAAAAGAAGTGCTGACGAAAGAGCAGTTTGAACGGCTTGAAACAGCAAAGAAAACTTTCGACAAACCTGTTTTTATTGTAACTGAAGAAGAAGCAAAGAAGAAGGAGAAGACGCGTTCAACCAGGAAAAGCACCTGGGAGTTTTACGCCGAGAACGTACGCGACTTTGCTTTCACCTCATCCAGAAAATTTATCTGGGATGCGCAGGCTGTGAAGCTTAATGACAGGACGCCTATGGCGATGTCGTTGTATCCGAAGGAAGGTAACCCGCTTTGGGCACAGGAATCTACCAAGGCAATCAAGAATGCGCTCGAAGTATATTCCGAAAGAACATTTGATTATCCTTACCCCGTCGCCTATTCAGTTCACACCGCTGATCAGGGGATGGAGTATCCAATGATTTGCTTCAACGGAGGCAGACCTAATCCTGATGGGACGTATTCAAAGCAGACGCATTACAGCATGGTGATGGTCATCGTTCACGAAGTTGGTCATAACTTCTTCCCGATGATTGTCAACTCTGATGAGCGTCAATGGTCGTGGATGGACGAAGGACTCAACACGTTCCTCGAGAAAGAAACGATGCGCACAAGGTATCCTGACCTCCATGGCGATCGTGGAACGCCACAGGGAATCATTCCTTTCATGAAAGGCGACAAGAGTCAGATGCGACCAATCATGGCGACGTCTGACAATATTCGGCCTAACGAATTCGGACCGAATGCATACACGAAACCGTCTGCAGCACTCACCGTGTTGCGCGAAACGGTAATGGGTCCCGAGCTCTTTGACAAAGCTTTCAAAGAATACGCAGAGCGCTGGGCATTCAAACATCCGAAACCTGCAGACTTCTTCCGCACAATGGAAGACGCATCCGGCGTTGACCTTGACTGGTTCTGGCGCGGCTGGTTTTTTGGTACCGATCACGTCGACGTTGACCTCGCGGAAGTAAAGTGGTTCCGACTCAAGGAAGAGAAACCCGAACTTGAGAAGAAACGCCTTAAAGTAAAACAGGGAGCTATCGCAGGCCCCGGTGAAGGCAAGGGTTCAGGCAAGGCAGACGATTTCTCCAATGGCCCTACTGAATTTACACTTACGAATACACCGGCTAACTACTATGGCGAATTCAGAAACCGCGTCGATGACAATGCAATTCGCAAAGAACTCGCGGGCAAAAACCTTTATGAACTCACCCTCAAAAATGTGGGCGGTTTGGTAACACCCCTGGTTATCGAATGGACTTACGCTGACGGATCCAAAGAACTTGAAACTATTCCTGCTGAAATCTGGAGGACCAATGAAAGCCAGGTGAGCAAGGTGTTCGTTAAGGAAAAAGAGGTCGCCAGTGTAGTGATCGATCCAAACCGCGATATGGCTGATGTTGAATCGTCAAACAATGCATTCCCTAAACGCGACACGGAATCGCGGTTCGACCAATTCAAGAAAAGCAAGTAAACTTATCACACACGATACAGGAAAAGGCTGCCGGGAAACCGACAGCCTTTTTTAATTCCAGTTTGTGTTGAAGAGATGCATGGCGCGCGGTAAGTCGATGTTACCACCTGTAAGGATCACGCCAACGCGCTTACCCCTGAAGTTCTCAGGTTTCCGCAATACTGCAGCAAGTGGCACCGCAGCCGATGGTTCGACGATAATCTTCATGCGCTCCCAGATCAGTCTCATAGCGTCGATGATCTGCTTGTCCGATACAGGAATTATCTCACGAACATTTTGGCGAATAATGGGAAACGTCCGTGTTCCAAGTGATGTGAGCAAACCATCGGCGATGGAGTTCGCCTGAGATACTTCAATCTTTCCCGATTGCATGGCTCGGAAGGCATCGTCTGCACCCTCGGGTTCTCCACCGTAGATGACAGTGTAAGGCGAATAGAATTTTGCAGCGAGGGCGGTTCCGCTAAGCAGACCACCTCCGCCAACGGGAGCAATAATTGCGTCAAGGTGCGGAACAGACTGAATAAGTTCCTTGGCGGCAGTCGCCTGCCCGGCAATAACATCGTAGTTGTTGAAAGGATGGATTTCCGTAGCCTTTGTCTTCATGATCACGGCAGCGAGTGTTCGCTCCCGCGCCGCAAGGGTGGGTTCACATTCAAAAATCTTTCCCCCATAACCTAACACGCCATTCTTCTTGATATCAGCCGCTGTTCGGGGCATCACAACGTACGACTTAATCCCGAGAATTTGCGCGGCCCTCGCTACCGCCTGTGCGTGGTTTCCCGAAGAGTGAGTAGCTATTCCGTTGACACGTTCACTCCGCGGAAGCGCCAAGGCAGCATTCATGGCACCACGTGCCTTGAAGGCACCACCTTTTTGGAAGTTTTCACATTTAAAAAACAACTCGCAGCCGGCAAGGTCGCTCACACTCCGACATGTATGAACGGAAGTCTCATGAATATGTGAACGAATCCTTTCATGGGCTGTTTCAATGTCGGCAATGGTGGGTACTATATTCATGAGTGTTGGTTAATGTGCGTCAAGCCAGTTGTCGGCAACCCCTACTTCCACTTCCATCGGTACCTCAAGGGTAACAGCGTGTTTCATCAGATATGACACCTGCTGTTTCACCTGCTCAACTTCATCGCGGTGCAGATCAAAGACAAGTTCATCGTGAACCTGCATGATCATTTTTGTTTTCAGGTTATTTTTCTTCAGCCAATGATGAATGTTCACCATGGCAATCTTAATGATATCCGCAGCTGTTCCCTGAATCGGGGCGTTGATTGCGTTTCGCTCAGCAAACCCGCGCGTGGTTACATTTCGTGAATTTATGTCGCGCAGATATCTCCTCCTTCCAAGGATTGTTTCGACAAACTCAGTTTCCCGTGCGTTATTTATCGAATCATCCATATAGCGTTTGATGGCCGGAAACTCATTGAAGTATGCATTGATGATTTCCGATGCTTCACCTCTGGATATACCGAGATTCTGCGCCAACCCAAATGCAGTGCTGCCGTAAAGAATGCCGAAGTTCACTTCCTTCGCCTTCCGCCTCATGTCCGCGGTAACGTCTTCAAGTTTTACTCCAAAAACCTTGGCTGCCGTCGTCGTGTGAATATCCCGCTTTGCGCGGAAGGCTTCTATCATAATTTCATCTTTCGCGAATGATGCGGCAATGCGCAACTCAATTTGCGAGTAGTCGGCAGACATAAACAGATACTCCTCATTCCGTGGCACAAACGCTTTGCGAATTTGTCTACCCCTGGCTGTGCGTATCGGTATGTTTTGAAGGTTCGGGTTGTTTGAGCTTAGCCTGCCCGTAGCCGCTACCGCCTGACGATAGTCGGTATGAATGCGACCATCTGTTTTGCTGATCATTTTCGGCAATGCATCAACGTAGGTGGAACGCAGTTTCTCGTAAACCCGGTAGTCGAGGATTTTTCGTGCAATCTCATGTTTGGATGTAAGCGCCAGTAAAATTTCTTCGCCTGTCGCGTACTGTCCTGATTTGGTCTTCTTTGGTTTGTCACCAAGCTTCATTTTCTCGAAAAGGACTTCACCCAATTGCTTTGGCGATCCGATATTGAATTCCGTGCCGGCCATCTCATAAATCTCGCGTTGGACGATTTCGGTTTCGCTTCTGAGTTCCTCCGAAAGTTTTTCCAGAACTACTGTATCCACCCTAACTCCTTCGAATTCCATGTCTGCGAGCACTTTCAACAGCGGCATCTCGGTTTCGCTCATCAGCTTCACATGGCGCCTCGATTCGAGTTCGGTAATAAGTTTTTTCCGAAGCTGCAGATTTATTCCGGCGCGTTCGCACAGCAGTTCTTTCAGATCCGGATGATTATCCGGTAACAATTCGTACCCGAGGTATTGTAACGCGAGCACATGCTGATCGTGAGCAGCTTCGGGTTCTATGAGATAGTGCGCGAGCATATTATCGAAGAACGCCCCCTTCATCGCGATATTCCGCTTCCTTAGCAACTGAACAATGGCCTTCAGGTTGTGCCCTGCTTTTGCAATGTTTTCTGCTTCAAATGCGGGCCGAAGTGCGTCGAGGATGGTATCGGCATCACTACCCGCAAGCGGTATATAGTAGGCCTCTTCTTCGCGAAAGGAAAGTGCCATTGCTTTAAGCTGACTGTCAACCGGAGACATACCTTCATACATGCACTGAATAGAAATAACAGGCTGCTCCATCAACTTTACGAGCAAGGCTTCACCTGCGGCGCGGTCGCTGATTACGTGAAACTGCGCATCGGTAAGCGAAAGTGCCTTGCGATCAACTTCGGTCTCAGATACATTTGAGGCTGACTCAAACATAGATAGCTGCGATATTCCGGGTCGCGGCGCCACCGCAGGCTGTTCTCCAAATGCACGCGCAGCAATCGTCTTGAATTCCATCTCGTCGAATATCGGTTTCAGGATTTCCTTGTCGGGACCGCGATACACGAGGGCGTCTTCGTTGAAATCAATCGGGGCGTCAGTTATAATTCGTGCAAGCTTTTTAGAAAGCAGTGCCTGTTCTCCGTACGTCGTAAAGAGCTCTTTTTGTTTTCCTTTGAGTTCTGACGCATGAGCAACAATGTTCTCGACGCTACCGTATGCTTTCAAAAGTGCGGCTGCTGTCTTTGGACCAACACCCGGAACACCGGGAATATTGTCGGATGTATCTCCCTGAAGGCCGAGAATGTCAACCACCTGATCAACATCCTGAATGTCCCACTTCTCACACACTTCTTTCGGACCGAGAATATCCACCGCGTTGCCCATGTATGCGGGCTTGTAAAGGAAAACGCATTCGTTTACCAACTGACCGAAATCTTTATCCGGCGTCATCATGTAAACTTCAAAACCCTGCGTGCATGCCTTCCGTGAAATGGTGCCTATGATGTCATCCGCTTCGTAACCTTCGAGTTCGAGAATCGGAATGTTGAAGCCGCGGATGATCTCTTTGACCTTTGGAATTCCATAGCGTATGTCTTCGGGCATCTCCTGCCTTGTTGCTTTGTACTCAGCAAAAATCTCGTCACGGAACGTTTTTCCCGGACTGTCAAATGCGATGCCGATGTGAGTCGGCGCCTGTTTCTGCAGTACTTCCATCAGTGTGTTGGTAAAACCAAACGGCACTGAAGTGTTATGTCCTTTTGAATTGATACGTGGCGTTTTTGTAAAAGCAAAATGCGCGCGGTAAATCAACGCGTAAGCGTCGAGCAGGAAGAGTTTTTTCTGCGGTTTACTCATGGTCACAAAATTGGAAAAGAAGTACTAAAAACCATCTCCTGCCAAATAAAGATTTGCCAAAATTACTATTTTTAGTAAACGCGATTCAGTTGCGGATTGCGGTGAATGTCAGGTGCACCCCTGACGTATTTCCGCTCTAATAACAACATTAATCCTGACCTGAACTTGAACAACCAGACTCCGCTCTCGAATTTTTTGTATTGGGAAGAACGCACGCCGGAAAGGGTCTTCCTCCGCCAACCGATTGACGGCAGGTGGCATACATTCAGTTTTGCTGAGGCTGGCCAACAGGCGCGCCGTCTTGCAGCGGCATTGCGTTCCAATCTGCCCCCGCGCTCACATATTGCGATTCTTTCAAAGAACTGCGCACACTGGTTGATTGCAGACCTCGCTATTATGTTCTCAGATAACATCAGCGTTCCGATTTACCCCACGCTGTCGGCAGAGGGGATTCATGAAATCATTACACACAGTGAATCGCGCGCGATACTGCTTGGAAAACTTGATGCATTCGATAAACAACGCACCGGGATACCCGACGATTTGCTCAGAATCAGCTTCCCACACTACGGCATCCGGGAAGGTTTGCTTTGGGACGACCTCATGACATCGTACGAGCCAGCCCAGGCGCGCACTCCCGATGCTGATGCCACTGCAACCATCATGTACAGCTCTGGCACAACCGGTACCCCAAAAGGCGTTTTGCTGTCACACGGCGCGTTTGGATTTGTTGCCAATCAGGTCGCAACCCATCTGGGCGTTTACGACACCGACCGCTTCTTTTCTTACCTTCCCTTAAGTCATATCGCCGAACGAGCACTGATGGAGATGGTGGCCCTTCGTGCGGGAAGTTCTATTTCCTTCTCTGAATCTCTCGATAAGTTTCAGGAAAACCTGCAACACGAGCAACCTACCATATTCGGGGGTGTTCCAAGAATATACACGAAGTTTCAGGAAGGAATTGTTTCGAAGATGCCTGAAAAGAAACTGAAAAGGTTACTGTCCATTCCTATCGTCAACAATCTTGTCAGGAAGACAATCCGCAAGAAACTCGGCTTCGCCAAATGCCGGATCATCGTAACGGGTGCTGCGCCGAGTCCGTTGAGTTTGTTAAACTGGTTTCACGATCTCGGTATCGACATTTCGGAGATGTACGGCATGACAGAAAATACTGCGCTGTCGCACGCAAACTACCGCGAAATTAAACGAGGTAGTGTAGGGCAGGCGTGGCCGGATTGCGAAGTCCGCCTCGACGACGCCGGCGAGATACAGATACGGCACCAGGGTCTGATGAAAGGCTATTTCAAAGACGATGAAACAACCAAGAACGTTTTCACCCCAGACGGATTCTTCCGCACTGGCGACAAGGGTGTTGTTGATGCTGACGGTTATCTAACCATCACCGGACGTGTTAAGGATCAGTTCAAGACCGATAAGGGAAAGTATGTTGCTCCTGCTCCCATTGAATTGGAATTGCTTGCAAACTCAGACATTGAGCAGGTCTGCGTTGTGGGAAGTGGCCTGCCTCAGCCGGTGGCGTTGGTGAATTTGTCTGTATCAGCGAAAGCAAAGAGTACGAATGAAGTTACGTCCGGCCTGGAGCGCACACGGACTACGCTAAACCCCCGGCTCGAACCCTATGAGCGCGTCGAGAAAATCGTGATCCTGCGCGAACCGTGGACCATGGAAAATGGCCTGCTGACTCCGTCCCTTAAACTAAAACGGACGGAACTCGAAAAACGATTCGTGCCCGAATTCTTAACGTGGTATGCTCACCCGGAGCCCGTTGTTTGGGAAGATCAGTAACGTTGCTTAACGTAACCTGCTTCGAAGAAACTCAACCGTTGCCTTATACGCGTCTTTTGTCGCCTCCTCGTCGTAGATGGTATTGCTGGGATTTGCAAAGCCGTGTTCTGCATCGTAACTCTTAACAACGAGATTCTTGCTTGCCTTCTTCATGTTCTCCTCAAATCGTTTTACTACTTCCGGGCTGATCCGCTTCTCACGCGCGGCGAAGATGCCCAAGACGTCGGCTTGCAAAGTTCGGAGCACAGCGACATCTTCGACCGGCATCCCATAGTAGATCACGCAGCCGGCGGCCTGTTTTCCTGCAGTTAAGGTTGCAAGCAGGGACTGACCTCCACCAAAGCACCAGCCAATTGTCGCAACCTTCGCCTTTTCTCCTGCATACTTCAGCGCGCCCTTCACAATCATATCACCGCGCTCCTGTGTGAAAGCTTGTATCAGCTTTGCGGCAACTTCCCGATCGTCGGTTGCCTTGCCGTCGTACATATCGAGCGCAAGCACGTTTACATTACCCAGCGAGCTGTACAACTCCTCACTGTGGCGTTTGATATTATCATTAAGGCCCCACCACTCCTGGAAGACGAATACCCAGTTATCGGTTTTGTTTTTGGCAGGAATGAGATACCCTTGCGCAGAAGTTCCGTCAGGACATTTGAATGAAATGGATTTGCCGTCGTTCTGGCTAACATGGGTATAAATGCGCGGTGTCTGATGTGATGCCCGGAATTCGGCACTCGAGGCAAACAGTGCAAACTTCTCAGTTGGCGATGTATGACAGATGGTTATATCGTCCTGCCCAAATACCAGGGACGTGCAAAAGACCAGAAACAGCGTAGTGCGTATCATAGGGTTCAAGGTTTGGTTCACACAAGAATAATGTACGCCTTTTCAAAACAAAGTACAACCACGGGATGCTACGCGGTCACACCGTGTGATCGTTGGAGAAATCAGAAGTCCGGGTCAGTCCTGCCATTCACCGCGAAGGACGCGATCATACGTGATGAAGTCTGTATTGATCGGCTCGAATCCTTTTTGACGTAACAACATCGCGATCTGTGCACGGTGATAGCTGGAGTGGTTCACAAGGTGCATCATTATGGCCTCGACATTGTTCGTATACGGATTCCCAACGTAGTTCCTATACGTTAGCTCGCGGTCAAAACTTTCCTGGCTTTCGACGAACTCCAGCCACATGCTGTTCGCCTTCTTCACCATTTCGTTCAGTGTATCAAGTTTGTACTCGCCCCAAAGCTTGACGTCTGCGGGAGGCAAACCGTTGATCCTGTTAAACCACAAAAACTGCGCGGCCACAATGTGCCCCATCAGTGTGAGGATTTTTTCGTCCGAAATGTTTTGTTTGTTAAGTGCATCAATCACGCGGTTGTTAGC
>JAEZDW010000435.1 GCA_023417955.1 Bacteroidota bacterium | reverse complement strand
GGTTTATATCTACTTTAGCAGCATGAACATAAGGTTTTTTCTGGCGCTTTTTTTTACATTCACTATGCATACCCTCTGTGCGCAAGACGCAAAGGAGGCGGAGAAACAAAGACCGACGGAAGCCAGGCCCGATGCCAGGCCGGATCGGGAGAAGGCCGGCCAGGATGCAAAGAGCAATCAGCCCGCTGCAAAACCTCCGGTGAAGACTGTTCCTCCGAGTACGCGTAAGGCAAAACCTACAAAAGTCACGAAAGCCCGGCCATCCGGGGCGCGACCTTCGGGTGCACGACCGCCACAGAGCGCACGTCCCACAAAACGACCTGTCAAGCCAGGTAATGGCAGAAAATAACCTTGACCGACGATGAAAAAAGGATCACGGTTGCCTACGAGTCGCACGTTTAATACAAGCCCTTTCATGCTTGTCTTATTCGTTGCGTGTGCCTGCAATGCATATGCAATGCATAGCGAAGACTCCCTGGTTTCGAACGGTCCTGATTCCCTCGACAGACAAAAGAATTACCTTTCGCTTGGACTTTCATACGGAAACAACTCATCGTTTCTCGGGCGATACCAGTCACGTTCACTACCATTCCTCGGAATTGATGCCACATTTCTTCATCGATCAGGACTTTGGGTTTCTGCGATGGGTTACGACATCACCGGCACAAACGACCTTCCCGATGAAGTCGACCTGATGGCCGGGTACAACGTAAACCTGTCAAGCCGGTGGGACGCATCGATAAGTTATGGCAGATATTTCTTCAACGAGAACACAGAGCTTATTAAGTCTTCCGTTGCGAACTCGGCATCAGTGAGTCTTGGCTTCGACTGGTCTATTCTCTATTCGAGAGTGGGGACCACATATATTTTTGGCAACGACGTGAGCGACATCTTTTTAATTCTCGACAACTCAAGATACTTCGAGCTTGGAAAATTTCTTGGGGGTGACATTTCAGTCGATCCCCAGGTAAGCATCATAGCTGGTACGCAGACTTTCTTTAAACATTACCTGGTAACCGAAGAGATAACGGTTACGAAGGGAAAACCATCAAATCCGGGAAATGGCAAAGGAAATGGAAATGGTAATGGTAACGGAAATGGCAATGGTAATGGTAATGGAAATGGCAACAACAACGGCAACAATGGGAATGGAAATAACGGAAACGGAAACAACGGAAATGGTAATGGAAACAACAACACCGAAACATTCCTGGAGACTTCGTTAGTTGAGAGTGAAAGCCGTGCTTTCAAAATAATGAGCTACGAATTCAGCCTTCCCGTTGCGTATTCGCGTGGCAACTGGACATTTGAAACCAATGGCAGGTATACGATTCCCGTCAACGCCCTGGCAGGCTACCTATCGAAGCCGCAATTCTTTTTGACATCGAGTCTCTATTATACAATCAACAGTAAAAGGTAGCTAGTATGAATGTGCTTATCGTTGAAGATGAAACAAGCCTGGCTGATGAAATTGAGTTGTATCTCACTAAGGAAAATTTCATCTGTCACAAGGCGTACAACGGCCGTGATGCCGCAGACAAGCTTGCCGTAAATCTTTTTGATTTTGTTCTGCTCGACCTGGGATTGCCAGACTACGACGGCATGGACCTTCTCCGCGAAGCAAAGCTTGCCAACGAAGACGCGGCATTTATCATCATCACAGCACGAAATTCAGTCAATGACAAAGTAATGGGACTTGGTCTTGGCGCCGACGACTACCTGGCGAAGCCGTTCTCACTGCTTGAGATGCACGCGCGAATGCAGGCAATCGTTCGAAGGAAATTCAACCTCAAAAACACTCAGGTTGTTATTGGCGGATTCATACTTGACATACCTGCGCGGAAACTCACGCACAACGGAAATGACGTACCCTTAACGCGAAAAGAATTCGACCTCCTCCATTACCTCGTTTTGCATAAAAACAAAGTACTCACACGGGTACAGATGATTGAACACATCTGGGGTAATATCCTCGAGGATGTCAGCGATTCCAATTACATCGACGTTCACATTAAGAATATCCGAAAGAAACTCCAGGCCCATGAGGACTCCCCGTGGCTGGAAACAGTAAGAGGAGTCGGTTACCGCGTAAACCTTTAAGATGAAGCTTCGGGCGAAATTTGCGCTTTACAATACGCTTTCAAAACTCGCCATCATTCTGGTTTTCGTGTTGATCCTTCCATTGCTGATTCGCAACATCACCATCATCAATACGGATCTCGAACTCGAAGCAAAACGCGACCAGGTTCTTGCCATCATCGACGAAGTAGGTATCACAACTTTCATCGAAGAAGGATCCGGCAGCGGTTATGGTAGTTATAACCTTTTGAAAGAGGAATTCATTTCTATCGAACAAAATGATTCCGTTCCCGTCGTCAACACCATAGAAAACAGCCCGCGGCAGGTAGAAGACGAAATCGTGGAGTACCGCGTTTTAATTCATACATTCTCCATTCAGGGAAGACAATATATCCTGGAAGTAGCGCGGAGCCTTGCAACAATTCACGACATTGAGTCGACGCTCAAGAAGTTTGGTCTTTACACATTGCTGATAATTTCAATCATTACGACGATAAGCGACTTCGCCTTCACGCGACTGATTCTGGCTCCACTGAAGAAGGTAATCAGAAAATTAAGAACAACGCGCGATCCGACATCATTTAACCACGAACGCGTCGCCACAACAACCACAGACTTTCAATACCTTGATGAGACGATACATTCCATGATGGACCGCATGGAAGCCGTGTTCACCAAAGAGCGTGAATTTATTTCCAATGTCTCACATCAGTTGCTAACGCCTGTATCGATCCTGCAGACAAAACTTGAAAACTTGCTCAACCACTCCAGCCTTACCGAAGAAGCAGAGGTAAAACTCATCGAATCGCAAAAGTCACTGAGTCGGTTAAAAAGCATTGTTCAAAGCCTGCTTTTAATTTCAAGAATCGAGAACAATCAATTCATCCGACAGGATTCTGTATCGATCCCCCGACTGATCGAAGAAGTCCATGAAGAAATTGAAGACCGCCTCGAAATGAAACGTATCGAATTCAGGAATGAGAACATTTCACCGTTTACGTTTGACCGGTGCAACAAGGCACTCTTGCATACGATGCTGTTTAACCTGATCAACAACGCCATCAAATACACACATGAAGGCGGTGCGATCGAAGTTAGTGGCAGAACGGCTGGCGGAAGTTATGAACTAAGCATTCAGGACAACGGATCGGGTATTGCACCTGAGAACCTGTCTGTGATCTTCAGCAGGTTCAAACAATTCCGGCAGTCCGACCAGGACAGCCACGGGTTGGGCCTGCCTATCGTAAAAACGATTGCCGACTTCCACGGCGTTGAAGTACTTGTAAATTCGCGAATCGGCTCAGGTACAAAATTCACATTGGTATTCCCGTTATCAGGCACGCGGTAGCATATCCCGTTAAATACAAATAACCGGTCTGTGAATCACAAACCGGCTAACGCCTTCCTGATGTTATTCTTTAACTCACTGCTTTTTGAAGGCGATCACGGATTTAAGGATTTGCTCGGCAACTTTGCGCTGATTGCCGGCGTCTTGCATAAATTTGAGATCATCATTGTTGGACAAATATCCAAGTTCAATCAGGACGGTTGGTGCGGTGCTATTCTTAAGCAGGTACATATTACCGCTTTTCGTTCCGCGGAAACTTATCCCATCGAGTCGTTTAAATTGTTCAGCGAGGCTTTGAGACAGCCGTTGATTCTCAAGGCCTCCTTCTCCCGAAGCAATCAAACAACTGATTCCATTTGTGGCTGAATTCGAAGGATCCACATCCACATGCAGAGACACGAACGCGTCGGCTTTGCTGAGATTCGAGAAGTTTGCGCGATCGACAAGTGTCATACTGCGATCGTCAGCACGGGTGAGCAGGACTTTTACACCGAGTTTTTCTCCAAGCATTTGTATCTGCTTTGCAACGGCAAGGGTAATTGTCTTTTCGGAAACACCCGACAATGACGCTCCGGGATCGGTGCCTCCGGGTGCCGCGTCTACGACAAGTGTAATTTCAGACGCAGCTGGTGCAAGGCCCGTATTCTCACTGACCGAAAATGCGGTAAGGAGAACTACGATTGCGGGAATGGCCAGTGCATAAAGCAGAGCCATCCGGCGCGGACTGTTCTTTTTTGTAATCATAATGATTCGATGTTTAAGGTTGTTTGAAAAAAATTGACTTGCAGGGCCGGGCATACGTACCGGGCTGATCTGCGCTAACAAACAGGAAAGGTAAATTTCAGGAGAAGACGCGGCGCCAAGGGCTCCTTTGTCGGCATGGTATTCATGCAGCATTTTTATTGAGCGGCGCACAAAAATCATAAGCGGATTGATCCACAGAACTACGATGGCGAGTTCCACGATCATAAGGTCGATCCAGTGCCGTTGTTCAATGTGAACCCTTTCGTGATCAAGTATCGATTGTTCGTTCAATCCGACAGGCAGAAATACAGTATCCAAAAAAGAAAACGGCTCCGGCTGATTCGTCCTTATTACTCTTAAACCATTAAGC
>JAEZDW010000189.1 GCA_023417955.1 Bacteroidota bacterium | reverse complement strand
GTATTGTTCCCCCATCCGGGATAAAGTGTGTAAACCGTACCTGCAGTATTCGCAGGAATATATTGCAGATACGCGTGACTGCCTTTCAATTGTTTCGCATCGTTGTAAAAATTAAAGAACACCTCCGCGTAATAATCTTTCGGGTTTTTGTTTTTGAGTTTGAATTCACACCACACGTAACGGGTATCTTCCTTTTTGAACTTCGCGAGATACTTCTTATCGGTCTGTGAATAAGCTTCTCCGCCTCCCTCGAAAAGGCGAACCGACTCTATGTCGAAAAACAGATTCTCACCTTCCTGGGCGATACCCATATCCTCCACATAAAACTTGGATTCACCCACCTTGACGTCATTCACATAACCTTCCCAAAGGTAATCGCCACGAAACCAATATGAACCGGGGTTTGAATTTCCCCACGACTGACGAATATAGATTACGTTCTCATCCTTGAGAACTTTGCGGGTTTGCTCCAGATTACAAAGTTCAGTTTTATTGCTGCCGTTGAGATAAGAACATTTCACACGGAACGAAGCTTCCCAATCTGTTTCATCGAACAATTTGTTAAACAATGAAAACTCGACCCACATGTACGTTGTCTCATAGCGATCAAAAACCCGGCGATACTTTTTCGTAGCATCGGCCATCCATTCGTCCGACGCGTGAACCTTTATATCGCGATACTTGTAGTGCGTACCCTGATCGCTGGCAGGAACAGGTTGCTGCTGATTTTGATTCGAGCTTTCGTTTCCGTTCGAGGGATTCATAAGACGTTTTAGCTAGGGGGATATAAGGTACAAAAAAAATCGTACTTCTTTTTTTCAAAGAAATATGTCAAATCTGAGAAACCAGAAATTCTTGCAGAAGGTTTTCGATGCGCTTTTTTTGCGGAGCTTGCGGACTTAGTATCCATGTATCGGAGTTTTTTTCGATCACCGCGCTGCCCATGATTCGTTTATCAATATGTATCGACTGGTCATCGATTGCATCCTCCAACACTTTGCGGATGGCCTGAACCTGTACTTCATGAAGAGTTATCACTTTTGGGTCACCGCCGCTGTAGGTGCCCGACGAGCTTTCTTCCGGTGTAACAGGAATGTATTGTAAGACTCCGGAAGTTATGATGTAACGGTTTCCATTTCCGTCAGTATACCCGAATTTCGTCTGCTGCATACAGGAAGTAAAGAGTACTGCTAAAATCAATGAAAGGAGATATTTCATTCGCGGTTGCGAGAATCTCTTTTCAAGATAACGGGTATTGAGGAGAAAGTCTATGGTTTGGCGAACGCCGTGAAAAAGAAAGTTATTAATGCTCTCACAGGCGGCACCGGAGAAACAAAAAGAAGGCACAGAACGGCGTCAGGATTTTTTTGCTGTGCTCTTTTTTGCGCGTTTCTTAGGAACTTTCGCGCCTTTTTTTCGCGCTTCCGAGAGTCCAATTGCTATAGCTTGTTTGCGGCTTGTTACCTTCTTGCCGGTTCCGGTTTTTAAAGTTCCCTTCTTCTTTTTATGCATGGCCTTCTTTACACTCTTGCCAGCTTTCTTTGAATACTTTGCCATAGTCTTTTTTCAAGCATTCGTTGAAAAGCGTATGCCTGGCATAGCGGCAACAGGAGTAGCTTTGGTTGTGGGAATAAAATATCAAAGCGCTGCTGGCATCAGGATTGTCTCTGTAGGCAGCTGTAAACAACATTTTATTAGTTCGAATGCATAACCCAGGTTGGGGGATACAAACTTTTTCTATGATGAATTAGGTACCATTTTTCCCCTGACGCGCCCAGCGGTCACCACGCAGCAACGTTTTATCAATTCCAGATTGTGAATCACCGATGCGTCAGTTAATTTTTGTCCACCGACTGGATTCTAATATCAAACAAACAAGTTATGACAACGACCCTTTCAAAGACCGCGATCGCTATAATGTTGATCATTATAACGGTGCCCGTATTGGCCCAGGTGACGCTCCCACAAACGCCGAGTCCCCCCGCGGCAGTAAGCCAGACGATAGGCATTTCAAAAATTACGGTTGACTATTCCCGTCCGAAAGTAAACGGTCGCGAAATTTGGGGGAAGCTTGTTCCATTTGGATACAATGTGGAAGGTTTTGGTCTGGGAAATCCCTCGCCATGGCGCGCAGGTGCTAATGAGAACACAACCATTGAATTCTCTCATGACGCGAAGGTTGAAGGTCAAAACGTGCCCGCCGGTAAGTACGGACTTTTCTTTGTAATCAACGAGGACAACACCGGGGAAGTGATTCTTTCCAGAGACAACAGATCATGGGGACACTACTTCTATGATCCAAAAAATGATCAGGTAAAAAGCCCGGTGAAAATTCGTGATCACGCGATGACGGAACACCTCACCTATGACTTCATCAATCTTACGAAAACCGGCTGCGAACTCGTTCTCAATTGGGAGAAGAAGCAGTTTCCGGTGCAGATTCAATTTGATGTCGACAAGATCGTGATGGCAAATGCTGCCGAAGAATTAAAAGGCCCGACTGGATTTACGCCTGCCGGGCCGATTAGCGCTGCGAATTATGCACTGGTAAACAGGGTGAATGAGCAACAAGCGCTTAAATGGATCGACCAGGCACTGAATCAGAGCAGAAGCTATCAGGCTCTTCAGGTCAAAGCGGGATTATTGAGAAATACCGGTAAAACTGCAGAAGCCGACAAGCTTATGAAAGATGCAATGTCAATCGCTACCGAAGCAGAGATTAATCAATACGGTTATCAAGTGCTCTCACAAGGCGATGTCGACAAGGCAATTGAAATTTTCACAATAAATACAGAACGGTACCCAAAGAGTGCAAACACATTTGACAGTCTGGGCGAAGCCTTTGTTATGAAGGGCGACAAGAAAAACGCTATTAAGAGTTTCAAAAAAGCGCTTGACCTGAATCCAGCGCCAAATGTAAGGGCGAATTCTGAAAAGTATTTGAAACAGCTTGGTGCGATGTAACCTCAAGGCGAGGGCGATTACACTGACAACTCGAGAGGCGTAGCCTCGGCCGATCTTGTAAGGACGGACTTCAGTCCGTCCGTTTCTCAAGGGAAGACCGAAACCTCTTGCACATGAATCGACATCTTTGTCTCCGGTCTCCGTGACATCTCATCACGCATGTGGTCCCACATTCGACGCCTCATATCGTAAAACGAAATCCTTGTGGCAATGGATAGCGTCATAGCGAAACATCAACTTGCAGCCGGTACATCAAAGTCTGACTCTTATTGTCGATCTGAATAAGTGTCACGTTTGTCTGGACTTTGAAGTCGTGCTCCGCAAAATATCGCGAAAGCCCTAAGGTGAATTGTGAGTTGCGGTCATATTGTGTTTCGATGTGCGGCAGAACATCTGTAATTCGTCCTGCGATTTCAAGGTCAGATGGAAACAGATAACCCGCTTGCAGCGATACTCCCCTGCCCGTGTAAAATGCATCGACGAATTTTCCAGTCTCATCGTGGATGGCAGCGCCGTCGTGTGAAAGGCGATAGGCATATTCAAACATTGACGAGAACCCGCGATATTTAAAATGTGCATCAGCAAACCATGTCTTAAGGTCCCTTTCTACGTGGAGGAAATCGCCGAGCTGACCGCGTTCGCGGGTCGCGCCGTCGTTGTAGTCGTATGACACGCCTATTGAAAGCTTGGGAGTCTTTTCTCTGACGAGGTCTGACCCGAAGTAATCGCCTTTAGACGTGAAAGCTCCAAAAGGAAGGTACTCAGCCCGCACGGTGTAGTTGTATCCGCCATGGTTTCTGCTGATCAGATTCCTGCCTTCGCCTTTGGAAACTGAGCCTGCAAACTTGTAATGCTTTCCGAGGTAATGGATCTGAACACCTACATCGCGATCGAGATTGAACTGCGCGTTGAGATCACTGCGGTCAACGAACTGCAGGGATTGCGAAGAAATGATACGCTCGCGGTTTCCGGGTAATTTGGCCTGGCCAACCCAAAGGCTCCAACGATCAGCAAAATTCCATTTCAGACAGGCGTCCAGGATAAAGGTGGGCAGATCGCCTGGTCTGCGCGGCACACCGTTGTTGCGATCTGAATTGGCCAGACCCAGCTCGATTTTGTATTCGAGGGCGGGACTAAAGGCAAACCCGTCGAACTTGAGGCGGGCACGGCGGATCCCGAGGTTATCGGCGTACTCATTTGTGCCGAGATCCAAATCTCCCTGATACAGGGTTTGAACGCGTGCTCCGAATTTCAGCTTGAAAGAACTGTCTGCGGAAACCACCGTTATCCCCTTTCCAAACCAACTCCTGAAGTCTTGCTGACCATAGACTAACGGCGACAACCCTGAGAAGATCAAAAAGAAAACGGTGAGCTTTTTTCGCATTTTTTATACGATGCAAAAAAAATGCGTGCCCCTTAATATTCCATTACATCACGCCTGACTTAACCAAATCTTAACTGTCTTAACACTACGTTAACATTGGAGCTACGCCACTGGTTTCCAGGTGTTTACTTCTGACTTACAGAGGTGTCAAATGTGATTTCGTATACAATCCCATGGTCGCGAAGAATCCGGATGACTTCCGTTGTCTTGCGGGATTTCGGCTTGAGCTCAATTACGCCTTCCAGTGACTTTTTTGTGCCCAGGGCCTGAAGTTGATTGAGTATGTTTTCTTTGTTTCTTAGATCTGATTCCGCTACTGAGATAATCGCTTTCATGACCGAAAGGTATAGCAAAATGTTGTACTGACGATTTGCCGCTGGTTTGAAAAGTTGTCCACATAGAAGTTCACAATATATCAACGGTACAGCTAGCGGTTGGTCCAACGACGAGGTGTTCCTTCAAAAAATCGCCAGCCTGATTTACGCTGAAAATATCGACCTCTTGAGGCCAGCTGGCCGAACATTAATAGGTCCGGCGGTGGGTAAGATCATGGTCATTGAGAACCAGATAAGTCACATTGATAATATGCCGCTTGCAAGTAACCCGAAAAAGTGCAACCTTTTGAGCGCGTGCAATGTTCAATATGATGGCGACCCCGGCGTAGCCCTCATTTCACCACTCAAACCAGCAACACTATGGATACGCAATTGTTATTTCTCAGCGGCGTCGGAATGCAGGAAATCCTTCTAATAGGACTGTTCGTTCTGGTTTTCTTCGGCGCCAAAAAAATTCCAGAGTTTATGCGGGGCATGGGCAAAGGAATCAATGAGTTTAAGGAGGGAATGAAAGGCCTGAATGACGATTCCCGCAGCAGTACTGCCTCGACCCCAAAAAAGCCTGCCGAAACTACCAAAGCGGCAGATTCCGAGCCGGAACCCTGATTTTCAGCCCCTGTTACGTCTGACTAACCCTTCGAGCCGCCAGGACCGTCGGGTACGGACTTTTAGGCAATCTGCTCTGTACCAGGCACCATGGAACAGACAGACCGGACCACACAAGCCGAAATCACCATTGACGAGCATCTCAACGCTCAAAAAACAGGATTCAAGCTACAGACCGCCGGATTAATCGCAATTCTGGCCATTGTCTTATTGGCCGCACTGGGTTTCTTCGGCGATGGCGTTCTAAGCAGCCGGACAATTCAAACCAATCAACTCTCCGTAGCATACCAGGGCTTCTACCGCTATGATGCGCGTACTTCAGTTGATCTACTAATAAATGAAAGCGACGATTCAATGCTAACGGTATCTATACCCGCAAAGTACCTCGCAGAATTCCGCCTTGAATCAGTTGTCCCACGTCCGAATGAAACAAAATCACGGAATGGGATGGTGCACTTCGTTTTCTCAGCCACTTCCGGGAGCCGTGTCGTCTTTTACATTAGTCCGGAAAAAGAGGCCATCGGGCTAAGCGAGTCGTTATGGCACGTGAACGGAAAACCTGTTCGTATCAAACAATTTATATTCCCTTGATCATGAATCCGGTACTCAGAGGCGCACTCATCTATCTTTTTGTATTCGTGGTTTTTCGCATCATGGGAAAACGAAGCTTAAAAGACATTACGGTTTTCGACTTCGTGCTGCTGCTCATCATAAGTGAAGCCACCACAGACGCGCTTATCGGCGAAGACTACTCGCTCACCGCATGTTTTGTCATGGTGTCAACGCTTGTCGGATTGGACTTTGTGTTATCGAAGATTAGTGGCAAGTCTGTCTGGCTTACGTTGTTTTTCGAAGGCGCTCCGCTGCTGATTGTCGAACGTGGAAAGCCATTGCGCGAGCGGATGATAAGAACCCGGGTTGATGAAGAGGACATTTTGGAGGCCGCGCGACTGACACACGGCCTCGCCAGAATGGATCAAATCAAATACGCCGTCCTTGAACGCGATGGAAGTATTTCCATTATCCCTGCAGATTCGGGCCAATCTAATAAAGTGGAAAAGCCCGAAACGATCGCATAGTTTATCGCGCAGCCTACTGTCCGGTAACGGTACCGCTGTCGCGCTTAAGAATATAGCGTGTTATGAATATGCCATTACCATCCTGATTACCCGAATCGCTCTCCACGCCACTTGTCACAAATACAAGTGTCCAACCTTCCTTTGCGAGCTCTGTCAGCTTCGAAGCCACCACAGCATCGTTGGAGGCAATATTCTGAAAATTGATACCCACGGCACTGTAAAAATTGAGCAGCTTGGTTTCCTCGAATTGATCAATCTTTACTTCATCGCGCTTAACATCACCCTGAGATGACTTTTTACCATCCGTGCGCGCGGTGGTGAGTCCTTTGTAGTCAGCGGTTGCCTGTGGATCAATCATCCTGGAGCGACCAATGCCCATTGGCACAATTGATTCCACGGTAGTGATAATCTTGAATTCCTGAGCCTGGGCATAAATAGAAACGAAGGCAACGAATGCCATCGACAAAACAAGGTTTTTCATGAAGTATTGGGAATAGTGAGTTGATTTAGCAATCGGGTATACGAATCGGTTGAAAAATAGTTTGACACATGCAACGCTTTTTTACCAGAAGGGATCGTGGCGGATGTTCCTAACGTATCTGACGCATTCCAATGAGACGCATCGACGGCGTTCAATTTGACTATCCGCTATGCGTGCTTCAAATAAAAATGCAAGTTTGGCTTAAATCTGTCATCAAGGTTGCCCGCTGCCCTGATCTGCATACATTTATAAATCGTTTCGCACGATCCAAACCCTACGCACTACATGACACGTCTTTTTACTGTTGCCCTGATATTTTTATCGATTTCAGGATTTGCTCAGACAATTCTTTGGAGTGAAAATTTTACATCCGAGTCAAATGGTAGCACTGCGGGAACTGCGGATGGCGACATAGGAGGAACATGGAGTGTTATCTCGACTCCGCCGAACGGAGCGGGAAGTTTCTCACGTCAGGATATTCTGGGTGCGCGGTTTAACGCTAACGGCACCGGAAATGGCGAAGGTGTCTGGTCTTCGGGGGTGATTGATATCAGCGGCATTGAAGAGGTTGCCATCAGTCTCGATATGATCGAAGCCCTTTCCAGCAACGCCCAGGATTATCTTCGCGCTTATTATCGAATCAACAACGGCCCGGAAATACTTTTTGGCAGCATTACTGGCGGGGGCGGTATCGAATCGACGTCCAATGCCAGTGTGATTCTATCGGGAAATACTGTAGAAATCGTCATTAGAGGCAGGGAGAATACACCCGACATCAATCTCTTTATCGTCATAATTCGCACTTTTCTTGCGTTCGATAACGTGGAGCTTCGTGCGATACGTACGCTTTACTCAAGACAGAATGGAAACTGGAACAATACCAGCACCTGGTCTTACACCGCTGGGGGCGGAAGTTGTGGATGTACGCCCACGGCCGATCACCACGTCAACATCTCACATCTGGTAACCATGACCGGCAGCGGCGATGCTGTCAACGTCACGATTGGCGGGAGCGGTCAACTTCGTTACAACGGGAACCACACGCTTTCAATTCACCGCGGTGGAAATATTAACGTGGCATCAACGGGAACCATAAACCGTCAGACGTACACCGATGCGAACATTACGTTTACCTGGCCAACTCTCACCTACAACGTCGTTAATAACGGAACCATAAATATTGGTGACTTCAACATACCGATTGTCGCAAACGTGAACTTTAGCGGATCCGGTACCACGACGATCGCGGACGACATCGTGATCGATGCTGCAGCAAATGTCAGTTTCAGCGGAAATGGCACTTACACTATTAATGATGATTTTCTGGTTAACAGTGCTGCGAACGTGAGCTTTAACGGGGTTGGAAGCTTCTCTACCGGCGATGACTTCACCATCGGAGCTGCGGCAAATATCACCTTCAGCGGAAGCGGTAACTACACTATAGGTGACGATTTGCTGGTCAATGCCGCTGCCACCATCACAAACAACAAATCGGGTGGCGTCATAACAATTTCAGATGACCTTAACTTCAATACAGACAACGCACGGCTCAACAACAATCATGTTCTTGTAATGGCTGACCTCGTTGTAAATGACAGCGGCGACGATGGCAACATCGTAACAAACGGAGCCGGCGGTACCCTCACAACGGGTACAATCAGTCCGAACAATGGCAACTTAGAAATCAACAATTTTGGTACACTGAACCAAAGTGGCCTTTTCACCAACAACGGCATCGATACTGGCAGTTCGTTCAGAAACCGAAGTACCGGCGCCTGGAACTGGACTGCTGTGGGTGGCACAAATGACGCACAAACAGCCACCGTGCTTGACTGTTCTGAAGCCGGGAACACGTTCAATTATGGCGGTAGTGGGAATCAAGCAATTTTCAATACGCAGTACCACCACCTTACTTTATCCACCTCAGGTACCAAGACTGCAGGCGCGACAATTGACGCAAACGGCAATATTTCGATCCAGAACAACGCAGTATTTGCCAGCGCGAATAACGCTGTCAACATCGGTGGCAACTGGAACGCGGTGACTGAGGCATCGTTTACACAGGGCAATTCGATCATCACCTTTGATGGCTCGGGCAATCAAACTTTAACAGTACCAGGTGGCGAGATTTTTCAACGAATCGTCATTAATAAGCCTGCTGGCAGGGTTACCCTAAACAACACCCTGACTATCACCGGAGGAACCGGGACTGATATTACCCTCACAAGAGGGATTCTGCATACGTCGTCTTCATCGCTTCTCATTGTCAACGACGGGGTCACAACGTCAGGAGGCAACGCTTTAAGTTTTGTCGACGGCCCTATCAGGAAAGTGGGCAACGATGCATTCGTCTTCCCCACAGGCAAGAATGGTCGTTGGGCACGTATCGAAATCGCCAACTTAACCAGCGCAACCACATCCAGTCAGTTCACTGCGGAATATTTCGACTTCCCACATACAAATCTTACAGTTGACGGATCACTTGCGCACGTCAGTCATGGTGAATACTGGACACTGACGCGCGCGGTAAATTCGCCAGGAGCCCGGGTAAGGTTGTACTGGGAAGGTTCATTCAGTGACATAACAAACCTCGCGGATCTCACGGTGGCACGATATACCGGGACAACCTGGACTAATGCCGGCGGCGCGAACACCGGTGCGCCTGCTGGACCCGGTACGAGTTTCTCTTCGGCTGTAAGTAGTTTCGAGGCATTCACGTTTGGCTCACTGGGTGGAATCAATCCGCTGCCGGTAGAACTTCGTTATTTCAAGGCGACACTCAAAAAGAATGAAGTGGAACTGCTTTGGGAAACTGCCAGCGAATTGAACAACGATTACTTCACGATCGAAAGGGCCACTAACGTTGAGAACTTCGCAGCCATCGCCAAGGTTGACGGTAGCGGTACAAGTTCCGTGAACCACAAGTATACGTACACGGATATGAATCCCTTGTACGGACGAACGTACTATCGTTTGAAACAAATTGACTTCGACGGTACTGTTTCGTATTCGAACATCAGTGCAATTGAATACAACGGGCCCGAGCATCCATTGCTCACCGTCTATCCAAATCCAACATCTGACAACAAAGTCACGCTGCGGCTTGACGGAATCAAAGGCGCAACAGAAGTTCTTGTTACTGTTTCCGATCTATCAGGAAAAGTGATTCAAAGAATATTAGTCAACATTACGCCAGGTGCGGCCTGGGAGGATGAAATCAAATTAAATGTTGCCCCCGGTATGTACCTGATCACAACAGGTACCGAATTGAGACTTAGCAGGATTTTGGTTGTCAGATAAATATTTCAGGCGATTGCCTCGTCAGAGCCTTCGCGTTGTCCAAATGCGGGACGCTCATCGTGAAGCCGGTATCCAAGCGTGCCTATTGACGATCTTATCTCACCAATCGTTACTCGTTCCGGCTCATACACAATAGAGACCGTCGATGTTGTCATATCCGCGTCTGCGCTGTGCACACCGTCAATAGTTTCCATTGCCTGTTTAATCGTGCGCTCGCAATCACAACAAGTCATGCCTTCAATAAGGTAGGATTCCTTCTTTGTTCGATGCGCCTGCATACTGCACTGGTTTGATCCATAAACGCCGACCGTCACGGGTGAGCGATTCGATCACAGTCGCTAAATGTTTATGCCTGATACGAGTAAGAAGCATAAGAAAAGCCGACCGGAAATTCCGGCCGGCTCATGATATCTTATGTTATGGGTTATGGCTGCGGTCCATTTATTGCCTTCATGAGGCGTTTCCAAAATTCAACGTCGAATGATCCTTCGCCCGACTCCGGTAATGGAATATACCCACCCTGCCGAATGACAACCAGATCAAGACTGGGTACCACATAAATACGTTGATCATGCTTCCCTTTGGCGAGCCATGCATCAGCCGGCATGCTCGATGCAATCGGTCCGTCGATGGTTATTTTCTTATCATCATCATACCATGAATCTTTTCCATTCAGCCACCACAAATAGCCATACGACAGTTGCAGTTCCTGCGAAGTACTTAACATATCAGAAAAAAATCCTTCGTCCTGAATGAGTTTCTTTCCATCCCATGTTCCATCATTCAACATCATCAGACCGAATTTCGCAATTGCTCTCCCCGGACTCAGCAAGTCAGTCCCGCTCCATGACAAACCGCTCATACCTGTGGGTGTAAACAGCAATGAATCAAAAACCTCACGATATGACTTACCTGTTGCGGCTTCAATGATGTGATACAATTTGACATATGCCCCGTGACTGTAGCGCCAGACTTCTCCAGGACGACCCACGTAATTAAGGTCGTCATTCAGTCCTGACGTCATTGTGAGTAGATGCCGAATTGTGATCTCGCCTTCCGTTTCCGGAGATCTAGACCAACCTTCCGGAAGATATTTGTTCACTTTGTCATCGATTCGTAACGTTCCGTCTTCCTGCAGCAGACCAATAATAAATGCTGTCATGCTTTTTGCAACAGATCCCAGGTCGTGACGGGATTTTGCATCGTTGCCATTCCAATATTCTTCCACGACGATTCTGCCTTTGTACAGAATCAAAAGATCATAACTTCTGTTCTCTCTTGCGTAACGTATTGCTTCATTGAGTTGCGTTGTATCCCAGGACAATTCGGTTGCAGACACCTGCTCCCATTCATCTGAGCCCGCTTCCGGAAAATACATTGCGTCAGCGCCACCATCGGGTCCGCCCGGCTCATCCACCTGCTCATCTTCGCCGATCGGCGAGTCGTCACTCTCATCACACGCTGTCGTAAGAAATGCTAACAGCAATATCAGCAATAGAAATTTGTAGCTCGTTTTCATAGACTTGTGTTTTGGCAGAGACGCCAACAAAATCATGCCCAGCCCAACCGTTGTGCAGAAAATGCATAGGGAGCACATTGTAAATAGCTGCTGTTGAAAAGTTCCACACAAACGCAGGCGACTGTCGATTGTAATCAATGCTGCTTCACGAATAATCAACCAACCATACTTCACAGATTCCGTATGTTTCCGGATATTCGCATCAATGAGCAGTGTTCTTGACAAACATCAGATTCATCAGTTTCTCGAAGATGGATACGTACGCATTGACGAGGCTTTCGATCGTCAGCTTGCAGAGCGCGTGAGAAAAATTCTCTGGAAGGAAACAGGCTGCGACCCGAATGACCCCGCAACGTGGACAATGCCTGTAGTGCGACTTGGCATGTATAATCAGGAGCCATTCGTGCTCGCGGCGAATACACCTAAACTGCACAGTGCCTTTGATCAAATCGTTGGAGCTAACCGTTGGATCCCGTGTCAAAGCATGGGGTCATTTCCAATACGTTTCCCATCCGCCGTTGATGCTGGTGACACGGGCTGGCACGTCGACGCCAGCTTTCCCGGACCAGACCCCCAGGATTATTTTCAATGGCGAGTGAACATCGAATCGAAAGGGAGGGCGCTGCTAATGCTGTTTCTCTTTTCGGACGTTGATGACGACGATGCACCCACCCGTCTCAAGGTCGGTTCTCACCGCGACGTTGCACGCATCCTTGCACCCCATAAGGAAGAAGGTTTGTCATTTCCCGAACTTGCAGAAAAACTATCAGAACTACCTGAACGAAGGGAGGCAATTGCAACGGGTCCTGCCGGGACAGTCTACTTGTGCCATCCATTCCTGGCACATGCTGCGCAGCCTCATCGTGGGAAAACGCCGAAGTTTATGGCGCAGCCGCCACTCATCCTGAAGCACCCGCTGAATATTTTCGATGGCAACGCAGAATTTACCGTCCTCGAAGAAAGCGTTCGGCGAGCGCTTCAATAGCGGGCGTTTCTACTTCACTGAAATTGAAATCTCACCCCCGGTATCAAATGTCCTTACAACAACAACATTACGCTCATTGTCAAAATACCAGGAGTGATTGGTGAACTCAGTTTCAATTGAGGCGTTCACCTTTTCCGCCTTTGCTGATTTGATACGTTCGCCATTCAGCATCACACTTTTTGGTTTTGACAGCATTGGAAGCTCAATGAGGTAATTCCGATTTGGCGGGGCATAACCGTTCGATTCACGCGGCTTGATATGAAACGTAAGTACATCATCAATCCACGCGCATTCAAATTTCGTTCGCGCGCCAACGTCACGTTTGTAGTCATTGGTAACACCATCATCCTCGTAGAGTATAAAGGTGGAAGCGCTATTTACCTTCGGATAGGCCTTGAGGATAATTGGGTGGTTCTGCCGTTCGTGAATGTATTGCATAACCGGCATCATCGGAATGATTGATCCGGCTCTTACAAAAAGGGGAATCGTCTCCAACCTGACAGGCAGTTCAACCCACCCCGCGCCTTTATAACGGGTTCCATCATCGAAAAGAATCCATTCGCCTTCGGGGAGATAAACGCGCTTTGTTGATGCTCCTTTCTCGACCACCGGCGCGACGAGGAGTTCCTTGCCAAAGAAGAATTGCTCATCAGCGTCCACCGTCTTGTCGTCGTTCGGATATTCAAGAAACGCAGCGCGCATTATGGGAAGTCCGGTGTCATACGCTTCCCGCGCATAGCTATAGAGATATGGGAATAGTTGATACTTCAGTTCAATTGCACGCTTAACAATCCGTTCCGCCTCGGCGCCGAACAACCAGGGCTCAACAGCATTGTTGCCTTCGTGATGAGCTCTGCTGATCGGATTGAACACTCCGAATTGAGTCCATCGTACGTACAGCTCAGCGAATGATGCATAATCGGTGATGTCGCCACAATAGCCTGATATGTCGCACGACCAGAAAGGAATAAGTCCCATTCCTGCCGAGAGCCCGACTTGAATCTGATTTCTGAGTTGCCCCCAGCCGTCCAATACGTTGCTTCCGTTGCCGGCATCTCCTGACCATCCAAATGTATAGCGTTGCATGCCCGCAAAGCCTGCACGTGTCATTTGAAAAATTCGCTGATTGGGATTTCGCTTTTCAAATTGCTCCGTCACAACCTTGTCCCACGTAAAGCCATACACATTGTGTATTTCAGCATGCATCCCGGCATGATGTTTCATTAACAGTCTTTCTTCGCTTTCTTCGTTGCTCCATGCCGGTTCACCCATGTCAGTCCAAAATCCTTTAACGCCATCATCAATCGGCTTTTGTTGCAATGCACCCCACCAATCGGCGACTTCCGGGTTTGTGAAATCTACTACACCGCAGTTTCCACCCCACGGCCAGGGCATGTCGTACGTTTCACCAGTCCGGACGTCGCGAACAAAATACCCTGCTGAATTTGCAGCGCTCCACTGTTTTTGATTCGCCTGTGAAACAACCGGATCCTGAGATACGATAACTTTGAATCCCATTGAGGACAAATCGTGAAGCATCTTTTTTGGGTCCACATAATTTTCCCTGCGCCACTCAAAGTCCTGGAGGAACTGTGTCCAACCAATATCCTGATAAATAATATCGCAGGGAATTTCACGATCGCGGTATCCCTGAGCAATCTCGCGTGACAAATCTTCACGCGTTAATAGTCCGCGGGATTGTGAGAAACCCAGGGCCCATTTGGGTGGCATAATGGGTTGACCGGTTAGTCGCGTGTAGTTGTAAATGATCTCCTTGTATGAATTTCCTGTAATCACGTAGTAAATAAGTTCACCACCCGGTGCAGAAAATGTAAGCTGATCATTCGATGTACTTCCGAAATCAAATTCGGATTTGAATGTATTGTCGAAAAATATCCCGTAGTTATAACTACTCATGAAAAACGGGATGCTTTTGTAAAGCGGATCCTCATTCATTGAATAACAGGGCTTGTCGCTGTTCCACATTTTGTATGTGTTTCCCCTTCGGTTAATGGCACCTGCTTTTTCACCGAGACCGAAAAATTTCTCATCACGACGTATCGTCTTTGCAGCGGCAACAAATCCGCTGTCGGCAACATGTCCGTGATTCGCATAATCTGAAACGATAAGCTTCTGATATTTGTCGAATACCTGCAACCGGAAAGGCGATTTATCGACTCTTACACGAAGCGCATTGGTAAAGATTTCGAGTGTTCGGTCATTATTTTCGACGTGCAGGTCATCCAGGTTATCGAGGTTTTCATTCACAACGGCAAACGAAGGATTGGTTCTTTCGAATTCACCTGACGGATCAAACCATACTTTCACGACATTATGTCCGCAGACTTCAAGCAACACGGACCCACGATCGCAGTTGAAAACAACCCTGTTCTTTTCCTTAACGAATCCGGAACAATTTCCCGGCGTACTTTGAGCGACTCCGGCAGAACTAATAAGAGACAGCAGTAATATAACGAGGTTCCTCATTGCGTCATTATTGTATTTTCACCAAACGAACCAGATCCACGACAGCGTCATTCGTTTCGCCGCTCATGTTTCTGTTCGCCGGGTCATAAATCATCTCAAGACCGACCTTGCCTTTTTTAAATGCCACGGTCACAGGGTTCGTATAGCCCCAATCAGACCATTCGCCCTTACCACGTTGGGGGAGCACTATGGTGCCAACTATTTTCGCATCAACAGCAACGCGACGTATCGCACATTTGTTATCGGTGTTCACGGGGCCATTACCGTTGGCATAACGAAAATCCAATGCATAAACACCATCATCAGGGATATCAACTTCAAACCGCAGGGCTGGTCCTGAAGGTGTAGTAAGCACGTAACCTTTACCGGAAAATCCGGCATATGAATTCTCGTATTGCGCGGAAGTCGTCTCTGCCTCAACAATGACCGTATCTTCCGGCTGACTCAGCATCAGGGGTTCTGACGCGAATGACTCCAGTCCGAAAGCATCAACAGCCACAACCTGAATGATTCCCTGAGGCGGATTTGTATGCAGCGCAGAGTCCGTCGTTGTTTTGTAGTGCTTACCAGATACATAAATCTGGTATTTTACCGCTCCCGTAACCGGTTCCCATTGTATAGACTTGCCGTTGTACGAGGTTACCGGCGTGGGAGGAGAAACACGGTGTTCCTGCATGTTGATAGTGCCACCTGGTTTGTTGTTTGCCATCGTGATTTCGAGCTTGTGTTTTCCTGAAAGCGTTGCAGGAAGTTGCGCCGTCTTTAGGCGCTTTCCGTCAAGTTTCACCGACTCAATCTTATTTCCAAATCCGGTTACAGATAAATCAATCGTCGCCTTTCTGTATCGGAAGTTTCGCAGGGTGTATTTTCCCTTCATTACCTCTGGAATAAACGGCGCGAAGGAAAGCGACTCCTGGCCGTAGTCTATACCAAAAATGATTTTGTAAACCAACGCAATGTTTCCTGACAAACTCCAAAGCATGTTGTCAGAGTTGATCTGTGTCGAAGCATAATCACCTGTGCTCGCAACAAAGTTTTCTTTGTTGGTGAGAAACAGCGCAGCGGGTCGCCAAATGCTTGCAAAGCTGTGCATCACAGCCGCGTCGTTTCCGCCTTTGGCCGAGGCCAAAGCCCAGTACGACTGGACAAATGGCCATACAGCATCGTTGTGATAGGGCGGAATGTTGGCGATCTGAGGAAATATACATGGAGTACCGTAGTCTCCGACGGGTACCGAATTCACGATCCTGGCAACATCGTTTTCATCCGGGATGCCGAACAAAATCGCAAGTGACTCACCTAATGTCTCCGACTTCGGTGACAGCAACCGGGAGCTTCTTCCATAAAGATACTGTCCATAATATCCGCGATCCGGCATCCAAAGATGCTGGTTCATGCCGTTCCGGATTCCCTTTGCAATCAGCTCATGTTTGTGTTGCGCATCAACGTCGTTAAGTATTGAAGCCATCGCCGCTGCAATAACATTCGCCTGATAGTGCACGGCATTCGTACCTAAACAAAAAGACTCATAAATATCAGCCGGCTCCATCCACGCGGGATAAGTTTGCTCCCGCCAGTCAAGAAACGATGATTCGCCTTTCATCATTCCCGTTGATTCGTCAAAAGCATTTATCATATCGGCTTCAATGGACTTTTTTATAATGGGATACACGGTTTTCAACCATGACATATCTCCCGTTACCTTAAATATTTCCCAAGCCGCTAACGCCCACACTATGCGATCTGTAGAAACCGGATAAGCGCCACCGGTACCGGTGTCCTGAACGATTACGCCGTCTTTCACTTTGCGCATCAGGCTGTACTGTGCAGCCTTTGGCTGAAGGACCGCCATCGACAGAATAATACTATAACTCACGTCCCGGGTCCAGACGCCGGCCCACTCCTTGCCCGTCCTCAACGTACTATCCGGCTCTACCGCATTAATCATTTCTTCAAGCGAAAGGTTATATAACGCATCGACTAATGGAAACGGCGAGGTGAGTTGCGGGTAGCTCTCTGTCAGACGTTCCTTCTTCCAATTATGGCGCTGGCCTCTTTTGGAAGACGGATCATTCAACATCAATGTCACTTCATAAATATGATCACCGTCCGGGTCAGACATCTTTAAATGCGCAAAGTTTTGCAGATTATCAAAATCCCAACTTAGCGGCGGCGTACCACCGGCGACGTAAACTCCTTTGAAGTCGGCTTTATAGATTTTCGATCCGTTGAACGCGGTGTAGTAACCTGCAGAATCGAATGCGCGAAAGACATGTCGCATATCAAGCCTGATCGTCATCTTCGTCTCGGGCTGCAGATACTTGCCCGGAACCTTCTCCGAAACATTCAACTGTGAACCAAACCGGATCAGCGGAGTAATACAATCACCACCGGTGTCGGAGCATGTGAAATGATGATCAATACCTGACGGCATCTCGTTATCCTTACCGTTGATGCTGAACTTAAAATCTATTACAGAGCTAAGAAAATTGTTCGCGGCGCTTTCATAATTGGAAACCAACTTCGTTGCCGACACTGCAGTTGCCTGAAAGTCGCCCTGTACAACTTTCGCGGGATAAATACTGTAGGCGGACGATTTATACAATGGCTTCTCCTGCGCATTGATAATTAATGTCAATTGACAAAAAAATACCAGCGCAACCAGACGTGTAATCATATCAGAAATAAATTGTAAGATGATCGTACCGGAAAATAGTTTCGCGCGGTCTCATTCGAAGCCCAAACCATACTCCTCCGCGTGAAACTATTTTCCCGCACGTCATCTACTGCTTGACAATGGCTATGGTATGGTAAAGTTGATTCAATGTAATTGTGTAAGTGCCCTCTTCGCCTGGCTGAACCCGCCACTTGGTATCCGGTGAACCCGTTGCGCGGAAGGTCATCGTAGTAACGCTGATGCTTTCGTCAGCCGCGAACGGCATAAAGAACCCCGTTCCCCAGTTCCCTGTAGAAATTGGAAACTTGAATTCACCTGCGTTTAATTGACCCGTCCAGGTGAACACATAGTCATCAGAGCGTGTCATTTCAACAGGAGCGTCGATATTCCATCCGGCAGGAGTCGCATCTCCGACGATCCACAAATATTCAAATGGTGTAAAGGGCGCGATGTCGATTGTGTTATCACGCAGGTTCACGGTAATCTTATATGGACCTGGTTGGTCTACAACCCACTTGTTGTCTGGATCACCGGCGGACAACTGCAATGCGGTTTCGGTGATCGGTGCATCTGCGATAGCGGGTCTGTAGAACGGCGCATCCCAACTTTTTGCAGTAGCAATTTTAAATTCACCTGCGACCAGTTCTGCATTAAAGTAAAACAGGAACGGATCCGTCGGATTTTGCTGCAACATGTCAGCGTTGTCAAGGTCCCACCCCATGGGAACGGCACTTCCAACGATCCATAATTCGTCGTAAGGTGAGGATGCCTGTGCCTCTGCCTCAAACGTCATCTCGATCACATCAACGGTAACCTTGTATATGCCGCCCTTCGTAATTGTAAACGATTCATCAGGTTCGCTGAAGTCATTTCGGACTACCAACGTATTCTCATCAGCACCTTTTTGGTACGAAGGCACCCACGAACCCGGAATAGTAAGAAACTTAAGACTTCCTGCGGTCAATTCGCCCTGATATGTAAATACGCCAGGATTGTTTGAAACTTTCGTCATCAACGTCGGGTTTCCGGCGTCCCAACCATTGGGTGAAGCGTCACCCACCATATACAATGCATCCGGTATCGGCCGTGGCTCGT
Source organism: Bacteroidota bacterium (assembly GCA_023417955.1). Lineage (GTDB taxonomy): Bacteria > Bacteroidota > Bacteroidia > Cytophagales > Cyclobacteriaceae > Ohtaekwangia. Next base: position 3,223 of record JAEZDW010000189.1, on the reverse strand, counting down.
ACGGTGTTACATTGACCTCAACAGTGTTCGAAACATCAGCAGGCACAGCGGGATCAAGCGCTTTGGAAATCACCCGAAACTCAATCTGCGCCTCAGTTCCTGCCGGAACGAGGAAAGAATTTAGCAATAAGTCGTTGAACGTATCGACGCGGAAGTGGCTGTTATATGCAGCTTTTCCCGCGTCAATAATTGCCGGCGACGCAAAGGCGTTACCCTTTTTGTCAATCTCAATAGTGTATGTTATCGCGCTATTGGTACCTCCGTTGTTTCCAGGGCTCCAACTCAGCGTAAACGCTGTATTGTCGCCTTGCTTCTGACTTAACGTCACAGCTGAGGCCGACGTTTGGAGCACGGGCTTTCCTGCTTTCGCGGGAGTATACTCGTCTTCATAGTCGCCACAGGAAACGACGGCGAAGACAGCGACCACAGACAGGAGGGCAGTGACCCGTGTCCGGAGATTTTGTCTGAATTGTTTCATGATTTTCGTTCGCATAAGGTTTGGAATAATATTGTTATTGATACTCAATGACGATCATAGTCCAGTATTGTAATCCGGGAACCGTGAAACCAATTTGATTTCCCGTGACGGTAAACTGTGTCTCGATTGCAGCTCCCTGTGAAAAATCGGGCGAAGCACACCATACCTTTGCAACTGATCTTGTCTCATTCAAACGAACCTGCACACTTTCAACAGTCGTTGGAGCAGCCTGAATACCAGAATTGTCACGCCAGGACAGCGTTCTTGCGTTAGTAAAGTTCAACAGGTGAATAACCTGTCTGTTACCGATCTCTTTGCCGACCACAGCAACACTTCCGAAACCGGCAGGCCAGTTTGCAAACTGAAATTTGTTATCGGCGGAAATCAGCGCAGGCTTGTTAAATGAGCCTCCATCACGAAGAAGATTTTGATACGCGACGAGAAAATCGTAGTAATACACAAGCTTTCTGCGAAGGTCGTCGCGCATAGCCAGGTTGTTGTTTGGAAAGTATTCTTTTCCAAGCATGTGCTCACCGAGTTCGAGATGAGCACCACCAAAGGCAAAGATGACTGCATCAAGTAGCAAAACAGAGGGCGTGTTGAAAAATCCGGGATTGTTTGCCAGATCATAGTTTACATATGCCGCGAGAACCGTCGCCAGCTCATCGTTGCTTAGCTCGTTGTTCGTAAGAATAATGTTCGCAAGCTGCTGATACGTTTCATTCGGTGACCAGACTTCCGTGTAAAGAAAATCCACAGGTGAAGAAGCAATGCTCTCCTGTCCGTACTGATTGACTGCGTTCATCACGTTGTACTTCTCCGGAGCACTTTCATCAACCCTCGAAATGAAAGATTCAAAAGTTTCAGCCAGGTTGATTGCATTTCCGTCGTAATCATATCGGGCGCCACGGTCACCAAGTTGATCCATATGAAACCCATCAAATGGCAGCGCTTCGTACACCTTTTGATGTTCATTGATAAGGTACTCCTGCCAGTCAATGTCAGCCGGATTCGTCAGGAAAATGTCGCTGATAAACGGCGGCGAAAGCGGGTGCTTATCTTTTGATGCATGAGACTTGTCGGTGTAGACATACCACCTGTCATCAACACCGGAGGCAGGAGCATCCTTCAACGCTCCATACACGAGATTGTAAAACATCGCCTGCATGTTGCGGTCATGGCATGCATCGATATACCCCTTCACCGTATTGAAATAAATTTCACGGTTAATAATGTCGCGGTAAATCAACGTAGGATTTTCCGGTGTACCGGCAAGTGGCTGATGATGTTTATAGTGCCAGTCGTAGAACTGGACTCCATTGATATGGTGGCGATTCAGGTTGTCGACGACTTCATCAATCTGGGCTTTGCTCAATTCCGGGAACCGCGAAAGAAATCCGTACCGTGGAAAACGCGTCCAGTCGGATGAAACATCGACTCCAATAGTTCCCAGTACCTGTTCCGATTCCTTTTCAGTCGCAGGTTTGAACACCTCCACCATGTAGCCTTTGAAGTCTGTTGATGGTGGATTCCAGCTCCATGACGATGCAGATATCACCCCTTCCCCGACTACGCTACCCAAATGCTTGTAGCGCACCCTCAGTCCTTCTGCAGGAGCCGGACTGATCTTCAATTCGACGACGTCTCCCGGATCATAGCGGGCTTTGTCTGACGAAAGCGTATAGCCTGTAGGATAGAACGGTTTCGGCGCTGTGCCAACCTCCTCACCTGAACAGGACGTCAGCATCATCGATAGGACTACCCAAAATTGTAATACCATCTTCTGCATCGCACTCACCATCTTACAACAAGTCGTCGCTATTAATATCCCGGGTTTTGAGTAAGGTTAGGATTTACATCACGCTCCGCCTGCGGGATCGGAAAGAGCAAATGCTTTTCAGTGGCATTTGTCCGGCCGACGGAATGCAGGAACTCAAGTCCCCATTGACCATCGCCAACCCGAATGAGATCAAACCAGCGATGGCCTTCAAATGCGAGCTCTATTCTTCTTTCATGCAACACCGCCTCGCGGAATGCAGCCTGACCGAGTCCGCTCACAGATTCAAGACCCGCCCTTTCCCGTACTTCGTTAAGCGGAGCTTCTGCTTCACTGGTGCGCCCGAGTTCGTTCAGCGCTTCCGCCTTCATCAACAACACATCGGCATAACGCAAGACCGGCCAGTTAAGCGGGCTTCCGCTGGAACCAGTAGGCACATACGATGCAGGCAGAACAAACTTTCGAACACTGTAACCGGTTACATACGACATCGATGCCTTATAGTCCTTTCCATCAAATGGAGGGCAACCTTCATAGAAGATCGTGACGTCTTTTCGCAGATCGCCTTCTTCATAGGCATCGACAAATTCCTGCGTAGGTTGATTCCATCCCCAGCCTACGGTAGTGAGCGGTGAATCTCGCGGCGCCATAAAATTTGTTGTCCATGACGACTGGTTCGCATCATCCCAGAAGTTGTTAACCGGGCTCAGGTACTGAACTTCAAACAATGACTCTATCGAGTTTTCCGTTTCCGGATTGAAGTTGGCAGCGTAGTCGGAATTAAGCGCATAGCCGAGAGTTTTGACCTGATCGCACAATGCAACCACTTGTGTCCAGTTCTTTAGCGTCAAATGAACTTTTGCCAGCATACCGGCGGCCGCGCCTTTCGAGACTCGCCCCTTGTCAACGTCGGCGTAGTCTTCCCGGCGGGGCAGTTGGTCAACTGCTTCTTCAAGATCTTTAATGAT
>JAEZDW010000182.1 GCA_023417955.1 Bacteroidota bacterium | reverse complement strand
GGTTTGATGCTTTCCCACTTGGTATCAAGGCCGCCGGAGAAGAGGATGAAGGTTAGAGCGACCATCCCAAGAAATTGGGTAGCACCGGGGTCGTTGAAGTATATTCCACCAGGACCATCGGAACCGGCAACCATACCCACAATCATGAAGAGCACCAGGGTTGGTATACCAAATCGGAATGACGTCTTGCTGGCGAGAATGCTAATGAATAGCAAAATCGACCCCAGGAACAGAATATTGTCGGCAGAGAGCGTCATGTTCGTCTTTCCCGTGTGGATACACTTTCTTTACAATGTACTCAGGAGACGGCTGTCGCGCAACTGCGTGAAGTCCGGTGGACGCAGAAAAATCTGTATTTAAATCGGAACCGGTTTTTCAACCGATTGCTGGCCGGGGCTGGTCGAAACGGCGCCTGTATCCGGGGAATTTGAAGGCACGATAAACAGGGGTACCTGGACCGTTGCAAGGAAGGACAGCAAGGGCGGGGCTTTGTGATCGTACAGTTCGCGGGCGAGTTGTTCTCCCAATACTACCACAGTCGAAGGGTTCTTGCGCACAAACTTCCCGATATTATCGGAGTAAAACCCAATTTCTGTTATAAATGAACAGGGTACCTGGGCTGTATCTTTCAATCCTGTAGTTAACGCCAGGTAATTTCGTCTTGCCTCGTCTTCGGTTTTTCGCTTAAATGAAAGAATATCGGCGACCTTCCCTGTTTGTATGAGGCGGTATGAATACAATACGGTCAGATTCGCCCCCATGCCGGCGGCAAGCCTGTTCGCCCACCTGAAAACATTAGGCGACGATTCGGTAAAGTCTATCGCACATAAAATATGCTCCTTCATTTTTACTGATCCGTTCGGAAAAAAGTCGTTCACAATACGAACATACGTCCATAAATGAAACAGGATTCGGATTTACGTCAGCCCAAAAACTGATTTTTATCATTTGCTCCAGACATGTAAATTGCGGACTATGTCAGGTTCTGAAAAGTTCAATCTCCAGATAACATCGAACGATACGTTTCGCGAGATCTTTCAGGGATCCGCGGAAGGGATCATCATGGTAAACCGGCAAGGGATTATCATGCTTGCCAACCCCGTATCGGAGCAGATGTTCGGATATGGTGAGGGCGAACTGATCGGTCAAAGCCTTGAAAACCTGCTTCCCGACAGATATCGGGGAGGGCATTCGCACCTGCGCGAGAACTTCAACAAACATCCCGCACCGCGGCGCATGGGCGTAGGAAGAGACCTGATGGCAATGAAGAAAGACGGAAGTGAGTTCCCCGTTGAAGTCAGCCTTAGCTATAAACAAATCAAGGAAGACTTCCTTGTTATGGCATTTATAATCGACATAACTGAACGGAAGCGCACTGAGGAAGCACTTAAGAGCAGCGAAGAACAACTGCTTATTTATGCTGCGGAACTCGAACGAAAAGTACAGGCGAGAACGGAAGCACTGAATAAGAGCGTGCAGGAACTTGAAAAGGAAGTTGAAGTACGAAAGAAAGCCGAGGAAGAAGCAAGGATTGCATTGATAAAAGAACGTGAGCTGAATGAGCTGAAGAGCAAGTTCGTTTCAATAGCGAGCCATGAATTCCGTACGCCACTGAGTACCATCATGAGTTCAGCTTCACTGGTATCGCAATACCTGCAGAAAGGTGACGTCGAAAAGATTGACAAACATACGGCCCGGATTAAATCAAATGTCAATCATCTGACAGCGATTCTCAACGACTTCCTTTCACTCGGAAAACTTGAAGAAGGCCGCATAGAAATAAACCAGGAAACTTTTATACTCGATGAGTTTCTGAAGGAAATCCAGGAAGAGCTTAAGGCGTCTTTGAAGGATGGCCAACAAATAATCCTTGAATGCACGCCCGAGAATCAAACCGTGACATCCGATCCAAGAATCATACGGAACAGTCTCTTCAATCTTTTATCGAATGCAATTAAGTATTCCGATGCAAACAAAACAATCTATTTGTGCAGCAGCGTCGACAACGGAGAGGTTACTATCAGTGTTCGCGATGAAGGTATCGGAATTCCGGACGACGACAAACGCCATATGTTTGACAGATTCTTCCGTGCCAGCAACGCCACCAACATTCAGGGTACCGGTCTTGGACTTAACATTGTAAAACGATATATTGAATTGCTTGAAGGAACGATAAGTTTTGAAAGCGAGTACGGAAAGGGCAGTACGTTTACCATTACCTTCCCGGCATAACCCCTACAATCAGCATATGAAAAAAATCCTTTTAATAGAAGACAATACCGAGGTACGGGAAAATACGGGCGAAATTCTTGCCCTTGCACATTACGAAGTTGTTACTGCGCCTAACGGGAAGGTTGGCGTAGAACTCGCTCAGAAAGAAAAACCCGACCTGATAATCTGTGATATCATGATGCCTGAGCTCGACGGTTACGGCGTACTCCATATTCTGAGCAAGAATCCGGAAACAGCCAGGATACCGTTTATCTTCCTTACAGCGAAAACAGAAAAGTCTGACATACGCAAAGGCATGACGCTTGGCGCTGATGACTACCTGACGAAACCTTTCGACGACACAGACCTGCTTAACGCCATAGAGACGCGTTTGAAGAAGAGCTCAATGCAGTATAAGGAATACCCCTCCACGGCCGAAGGTCTGGATCACTTCCTCAGCGACGCACAGCAGGCACTTAATCTGAAAAATCTCGCAAAAGACAAGAAGACAAAGCTGTTCAAAAAGAAGGCAGACATATTCATGGAGGGCGATCTGCCCAACCACATTTACTTTATCAAGTCAGGCAGCGTCAAGACGTACAAAACAAACCTCGACGGCAAGGAACTAATCACAAACCTGTACAAGGAGAACGACTTCTTTGGATTCGAGTCCGTGCTCGACAATTCTCCTCAACAAGACTCGGCAGTTTCCCTTGAGGATTCTGAAATCGTGATGATCCCACGCCACGACTTCCTGACACTGCTTCAAAGTCACAAAGACGTTTCACATACATTCATTTCGATGCTCTGCAAGAAGGTGGCTGAAAAGGAAGAACAACTGCTTAACCTTGCGTACAATTCAGTCCGTCAACGCACAGCCGAGGCGTTGTTGCGTATCCATCACCATCAGGATGAACGCGAAGCTCTTTCGGTACCGCGTGAAGACCTCGCAAAGATGGTGGGTACCGCACCGGAATCTGTCATCCGTGTACTTTCTGATTTTAAAGACGAGGGCCTCATTGAAATCAACGCGGGCAAAGTCAAGATCAAGAGCGCAGCAAAACTTGAGCAGGTCGTCAAGTGGAACTTTGCGCGACACTAATCACTGACAGATAATAATACTGGCCGGATCAATTTCATGAACGGGCATGTGATGCTGCGCAAAATACAATCTGGCGAGGACCAGTAATCCGATAAAAATAAATGAAAACCGTGCAAGTGTCGCATAACGCACATTACAGCGACGCGATACATATGTTATGAGCACAGGCAATCCAAACATCGCAGGAAAGGTTCCCAGTCCAAAGAGCAGCATAAACTGAAATCCATCAACGGCGCTCTCTAATGTAAGGCAATACGTAAGCGCAAGATACGTCAGTCCGCATGGCAGAATTCCATTGAGCATTCCGGTAACCCACATGGTTCCGGTTGTCTTTTTTTTGAGCACAGAAGAAAACGAATTCTTAATGAACGCGGAGAACCTGACGAGTAACGGAGTAACTACCGGAATCCGGACACCGCTGATACCGGAAAGCCCCATCACAATAAGCGTAATCGCTATTGACAACGTCAGCACCCATTGAAAACCCGAGAAACTGATAACAGCCCCAAACACGGCAATCAACGCGCCCATAATTCCGTATGTAAATATGCGGCCGCTGTTGTAAATGATCCTGTTCCGCACATGACGCCCACTCATTGAAGTCACAGCCAGCGCAAGCGGACTACACATCCCCGCGCAGTGAAGGCTTCCCGCAAGTCCAAGTACAAGAGCAGTGATCCACATTATTGTCTGTCGTTAAAGGACAACAACTTCCTCTACGAAATATTCTTTCCCTTCTTGTGTCCAGGTCATTTGCACACGATACAAACCAGGCACTGGATTATCGATAGTAAACGAATGCGTAGTTAATTCAGACGGCTGCACCTGAAACTGTTGGTCTAACGACGCATCCGACGGTCGCACAAGCTTAATCGTAGCTGCATCAATAGCAGCAAATTGTTCGTAGCGGACAGTAAGTTTATTACCCGTCGCCGAAACCTCAGGCGCCTTCTGCAACAGGTTCACATTTTCCATCCGGACAATTTGATCCTGGTACGCCAGTTCTTCTTTATAGTATTCCCTGCTGACGAGAGGAACATCCTGTCGTACACACACGGTAACGAGTGTGCCAATGAACAAGGCAAAGAACACAAACGCTACGACTATCCATTTTCCAAAGTTCATACAATCTGATTTTAGATTTTGCTATCTATCCGGTCCTGCTCCCTGGGAAACGGGGCCGACGAATTTCGTTTTGATTGTCTCGATACGTTCACCATCGCGGTACACGCCAAGTTCAATGACGGTTCGTAACTGGCTAATAGCCCCCGGATCCATATTGATGAAATAGACACTCTTAAGAAGTCCCTGAGCAGGCACCGTGAGACCGGTCTCCCCTACCTTTTGCAAACTTGCGCCGGCAGGAGATTCTACTTTCACTTCAAGATTTATTTCATCAAACGTTTTATTTAAGAATTCAATGTTGTACAGGTTCGTGATCTGCCCGGCTTCATTCTTCTGAAACGTCGTGCCGGGAACCTTCAATACCGTGACCTCAACATCGGAACGCGTGAATAATGTCACACTGAGCACGACGGTAATGGCCACCAGCACCAGGCTGTATCCAAAAACGCGTCCGGTAAACAATTTCTGAACGCCGTTCTTGATTGAGTTATACGATGCAAAACGGATCAGACCTTTCGGTTTGCCGATTTTAATCATAACGTCGTCACATGCGTCTATACATGCGGTGCAGTTCACACATTCAAGCTGCGTTCCGTTGCGTATATCAATACCGGTAGGACAAACATGCACGCAAAGTTTACAGTCGATACAATCACCGGTTGCAACGGTTGCCGCAGCCGCGTTCTTCCTTATTTTTCCGCGAGGCTCACCGCGCAGCCAATCGTAAGCGACTACGATAGACTCTTTGCCAAGCAGCACACCCTGCAATCGACCATAAGGGCAAACTGCCACGCAAGCCTGTTCACGGAATCGTGCAAATACACCGTAGAAGATGGCAGTGAAACCAATGATACCCAGAAACCCTGCAAGATTTTCAAGAGGCGAATGGGTGACAACCTCGAGTGTTGACTCGATGCCAATAAGATAGGCCATCGCCGTATGGGCGATAAGCAATGAAATCACGATGAAGATAATTTGTTTCGATACCTTCTTCACGATTTTCTTTCCATCCCACGGCGCTTTATCGAGGCGTCGCTGCTCATTTGCATCACCTTCGATCCAGCATTCTATTTTCCGGAAAACCATCTCCATGAAGAGAGTTTGCGGGCAAGCCCATCCACACCACACCCGACCGAACACAACAGTGAAAAGAATGATAAAAACAAAAAAAGCGATGAGCAGTAATGCAAGCAGCACAAAATCCTGCGGCCAGAATGCCTGGCCAAAAACAACGAACCGGCGTTCAAAGACATTGAGCAGCAAAAACGGTTGCCCGCCGATCTTAATAAAAGGGCCGGCGAACAGAATTGACAGCAAAACAACGGTCACCACTACCCTCAGGCGGTGATAGTATCCCCCTGGTTTTTTCGGATAGACCCAAACACGCTTACCCTCCTCGTCCACCGTCGCGATAGTATCGCGAAATTCCTCCTCAAACTGATATAACTTGTTGTGATTATCCATTACCATATTTTATAAAAACAGAGATACGTGCCAAATACACGTATCCCTGGAAAATTGTACTCCGTCAGAGCTTCGCCTGAACACCGGTAGAATCCGAAACAGTTACCGGAGCTTCCGCCTTATGAATTGTTCCCTGCGGCGCCTTTGCACCCGGGGGATTTGTTCCCTGCAAGCTCATCACAAAGAAAGATACATTCCTTATCTGCTCCGGTGAAAGAACGTTTGCCCATGACACCATACCCTTTTCCGGAACGCCATTCTTAACAACAGCATACACATCCTTCACATCACCACCATGCAACCAGTATTCATCGGTGAGATTGGGTCCAATCATACCACCGCCATCGGCCTTGTGACATGAAACACAATACGCGGTATAAATCTCATTACCTTTTGCAATGATCGCGTCGTCCTTGACATAGGCCAGTGTCGACTCATCAATCTCAACTTTAGGCTGCGTTGCCAGGAATTGCTTCTTAACTTGTTCAGCTTTTGCTACCTGCTCATTGTACTCATCAATTTGAAGAGGTAGCGAGTCTGTCACGTGGTAGGCGATGAGATAGATCACACTCCACGCGATCGTAAAATAAAAGAGATACTTCCACCACGGCGGAAGGTGATTGTCCAATTCGCGAATGCCGTCGTAGCTGTGATCAAGTTCGATTGAACGCTCTTCTTCTACCGGAACTGAAGCATTGAGCGCCCGCATCAACCGCTGCCAGTATGTAGGCTGCGGCACGTACGGAATACCAAGTTTCCCGGCGCGTTCTTTGGCAAGATTTTCCGACAGCACATTCAGTACGCGAATCATTGCCACAGCAACAAACCCAATCAGAAGAATAACCACGCAGATCAGAACAATGAGACCATATATGGGTGTCATCGGGTGGTTGAACGGATCTTGCCAAAAGGTCTGCGGTTCCGTGGCCTGCGCCATGAGCGAACCTCCGCCGGCCATCATTAAGGATAGTAACAGGAATTTTTTCATAGAGTGTCAGCGTTAGTATTCATTCCGTGCTGCGGCCGCGAATCATCGAGGGGCAGGGATTCAATTTCCTTGATCAGCTTTTTGTCGACTGTGAAGACCCACCATAGAAGGCAGATAAAAAAAGCGAAGAAGATCACGAACGATATGACCGGCCAGATGGCGATGTTATCGATACTTTGGAGAACGTTCTTGTACATTGTCGTGTGAGTTAAGTGCTACACTATCTTGAAGTGGTTTCCGCTTCTGCGGTTTTGGCTGCTTTGATATCCGTTCCGAGTCGCTGTAGATATGCGATCAACGCAATGATCTCCGTATCCTTGTGAACTTCGATTCCTTCTGCTTTCAATCCGTTGGCAATCGCGCTTGCCTGTCGGTCCAGCACATCGTTTGCCGACTCTTCAAATCCGACTTCATACGGTACGCCTATTGTACGAAGTGCTGATATCTTTCCAGCTGTCTCGCGGCGATCGATAAACTGCTCGAACAGCCACGGGTAGGCAGGCATTATAGATCCTGGAGAAATGTCACCGGGGTTCAGCATGTGGTAGTAATGCCACTTATCGTTGTACTTTCCTCCTATCCGGTGAAGATCCGGACCCGTGCGTTTTGATCCCCACAGGAACGGGTGATCGTACACGAATTCACCTGCCTTTGAATACTCCCCATAACGTTCCGTTTCTGAACGGAAAGGACGGATCATCTGGGAGTGGCAGTTTACACAGCCTTCGCGGATATAGATGTCGCGACCGTGAAGTTCAAGCGGTGTGTACGGTTTCACACTGGAGATTGTAGGCACATTAGACTTCACCAGGAAAGTCGGAACCATTTCAATCGCTCCGCCAATGAGAATTGCGATCAGTGTAAGAACGGTAAACAATACGGGTTTTCTTTCGAGGACCATATGATGCCAGCCCGCGTTTTTCGCCGGCGTATATGTTTTAACAAGCGGTGCTGCTTCAGCATCCTCATTGGCGATGAAGCTTCCGGAGTACGCAGTCTTGATCAGGTTGTACGTCATCACAATTGCGCCGGTGAGATATAACCCGCCACCTATTGCGCGAAGGGCGTGTAATGGTAGAATCTGAACCGTTGTTTCCAGGAAGTTCTTATAGATAAGGAATCCTTCAGGGTTGAATTCCTTCCACATCAGACTTTGAACCACACCAGACACGTACATCGGGAGTGCGTAGAACACAATACCCAGAGTTCCGACCCAGAAGTGGAAGTTTGCCAGTTTGTTTGAGTACAGCCTGGTATTCCACATCCGGGGAACAACCCAATAGAGAATTCCAAAAATCAGGAAGCCGTTCCATCCAAGACCCCCGACGTGTACGTGTGCTACGATCCAGTCGGTAAAGTGTGCAATTGCGTTAACGTTCTTAAGGGACAGCAGCGGACCTTCAAGCGTTGCCATACCATATGCAGTAACCGCGACCACCATGAATTTTAATACAACATCCTCACGAACCCGGTCCCATGCTCCGCGCAATGTCATCAGACCATTGAGCATACCACCCCACGACGGTGCGATCAGCATGATTGAGAAGACAGTTCCAAGTGATTGCGCCCAGTCAGGCAGGGATGTATACAACAAATGGTGAGGTCCGGCCCATATATAAATGAATATCAAAGACCAGAAGTGAATGATGGAAAGTTTATAAGAATAGACAGGACGGTTAGCTGCTTTCGGAAGGAAGTAGTACATCAACCCGAGGAATGGTGTAGTCAGGAAGAAGGCGACGGCGTTGTGTCCATACCACCACTGAACCAGTGCATCCTGTACACCTGCATACCATGAATAGCTCTTCATGAATGTGACAGGGATCGAAAATGAGTTGACGACGTGCAAAACGGCAACCGTCACAAATGTGGCAATGTAGAACCAGATTGCAACATACATGTGGCGCTCGCGGCGTCGTAAAATGGTACCGATCATATTCCAGCCGAATACCACCCAAATAACCGTTATGGCGAGGTCAATCGGCCATTCCAATTCGGCATACTCTTTAGAAGACGTATAGCCCAACGGCAATGTGATCGCTGCCGCGAGAATGATAAGCTGCCAACCCCAGAAGTGAATCCAGCTAAGCGTGTCGCTGAACATCCTGGTCTTCAGGAGGCGTTGCATTGAATAATAGGTTCCGGCAAACATCGCGTTACCAACGAAAGCAAAGATGATCGCGTTGGTATGAAGCGGGCGGATCCGGCCAAACGAAGTGTACTGAAGATCAAAATTAAAGATCGGGTACACCAGCTGAATGGCAGCTGTGAGGCCAACGAGCATGCCAACCAACCCGAAAACCACGGTGGCAATGATGAAAGCCTTTACAATCTTGTTGTCGTAACTGAATCTCTCGAGTTCCATAGGCGGTTTAATATCAAAGCTGTAAAACTAGAGGCACCTTTTAGGGTGAATCCTGACAGGTATTAGTGCCCGGGATGATTTTTGTCATTGAACGGTGGCCGGAAGTCAGCATGATTTTTATCATAGAGCCGGGTAATGCGCATCATTCGCGGCTGCCGCCAAAAGCGCTTCCTTTGAAAAACCTAAAATTTTGAGTTATGACGAGGTATATATCCGGTGAGGAGGCTGTAAAAGTGATCAAGTCCGGTGATCGCGTATTCGTGCACGGCGGAGCTGCCACTCCTCACTATTTATTAAGAAAAATGGTCGAACGCGCCAATGAGCTCTCGGACGTCGAGCTTGTGAGCATAAGTATGCAGGGTGAAGCGCCGTTCACCGACAAGAAGTATAAAGGTATCTTCCGCGTAAACTCTCTGTTCGTTTCGCCCAACGTTCGCGAGGCCGTTAACGAAGGCAGAGGTGACTACGTACCGATTTTCCTCAGCGAAATACCGGTTCTCTTCAAACGCGGAATTCTGCCTCTCGATGTCGCGATGGTCCATGTGAGCCCCCCGGATCGGCACGGCTACTGCTCCCTGGGTGTCTCGGTTGACGTTGCCTCCACAGCGATCAAAACCGCGAAGTATGTCATTGCACAAGTAAACCCGCGCATGCCTCGCGTACTCGGTGATGGCATCGTAAAAATTGACAGGTTTGACGCTGTCGTATACGCCGAACAGGAACTGCCAGAAATTCATGGCAATCCAAATCACGATGAGATCTCAATGCGCATAGGTGCCTACTGTGCGGAACTGGTTGACAATGGCGCTACGCTTCAGACCGGCATCGGATCAATTCCGGATGCAGTGCTTGCAAGTCTTACAAACCACAAGGAACTTGGATTGCATACGGAAATGTTTTCCGACGGCGTAATACCACTTGTTGAGAAAGGCGTAATCACCAACCAACACAAGACGAAGTACCGCGGCAAGATCGTTACGGGCTTTATGCTGGGAACACGCAAGCTGTACGACTTCGTGGACGACAACCCCTGCGTTGTCGGAATGAATATCGACTACGTCAACGACACGGCCATCATCCGAACAAATCCAAAAGTTACGGCCATCAACAGCGCTATCGAAGTTGATATCACGGGTCAGGTTTGTTCCGATTCAATTGGAACGTATCATTACTCGGGCGTTGGCGGCCAAATGGACTTCGTTCGGGGTGCAGCGCTATCGGAAGGCGGAAAGCCTATTATTGCGCTGCCATCGACGACGTCGAAAGGTGCCTCCCGAATTGTTTCCTTTCTCAAACCAGGTGCCGGTGTGGTCACAACACGCGCCCATGCGCACTACATTGTTACCGAATACGGAATTGCCTATCTGTACGGAAAGAACATGAAGCAGCGGGCAAAGGCGTTGATAGAAATCGCACATCCAAATCACCGAGAAGCGCTTGAAAAGGCCGCCTTCGAACGCTTCAAGAGCTACGAGTTTGAAAGAACCATTTATTAGTCATCTAATCAGTGAACAGGCGTATGCTGCGAAAGTGGCATACGCTTTTTGTTTTCCGTCACGCAACTTTACGACGCGGAATCGTGTTGTTTCGTACAACACAGAAATCAATATGGCTAACGCTTCTTTATGGCTAACGCTTCTTTCGCAGATTTGATCAACAGCGACACACCCGTCCTGGCAGACTTCCATGCTGAATGGTGCGGACTGTGTAAGACGATGAAACCCATTCTTGAGGAGTTGAAGCAGCTTACAGGAGACCGTGTAAAGATTATAAAGATCGATGTCGACCGCAATCCGGCTGTGTCCGGCAGATATAACATTCAAGGGGTACCAACGCTGATCCTTTTCCGAAATGCTGAAATCAAGTGGCGCCAGTCAGGAGCTGTGCCGACACAATATCTTAAGCGCGTCATAGACGAACACGCCTGATTTTATATAGCCTTGCTAAACAGGCGCGAACCCTGAGTACCTTGATCGCGTGACCGCTTATCGAACACATTACAGATATTGCGAATAAATGCCCTCCCCGTAGGTGTCACACTCATCCCCCTGGCATGCATTGTCACAAGGCCTTCGTGCTCCATCTGTTCGAGTAACATTGAAGTGGTCTCGTCCATCGTAGCAGTGAGCAATACTTCGGAGAGCTCGCCCTTGCATGCAATATCCAGTATGACGCGTCGGAACAACATGTCCTCAGCTGTATGGAGATGGCCTTTAAAAACGGCGCTTTCGTTTCTGCTGATATGACTTTGGTATTCCTCAACCTTTTTGAGGTTCTGCGCGAACGCATACTTCGCATCGCTGATTGACGAAGCCCCTAATCCAATCAAAAGATCGGTTTGATTGGTTGTGTACCCCATAAAGTTTCGGTGCAATCTGCCGTGATCCACGGCAACTGAAAGTGAATCATCAGGCAGCGCAAAATGATCCATGCCGATGTCGCGGTATCCCGCCTCGTGAAGGAGCGTTCTACCCGTTTCATAAAGCAATCGTTTTGTTACATCCGATGGCAGGTCAGCATCTTCGTAGCCACGCTGACCAGGTCGCAACCACGGCACGTGAGCATAACTATAAAACGCAATCCGGTCGGGACGCAGCGATATTACCTTGCGCACCGTTTCAGAAACACTCTCCACCGTCTGATAAGGAAGGCCGTAAATGAGGTCGAAACCGATGGAGTGATATCCGAGTTCGCGGCTTGCAGTTACAACGCGTTCGACATTCCCGAATGGCTGAATGCGATTAATGGCGGTCTGCACTTTCAGATCAAGATCCTGCACGCCAAAACTAACCCGTCGAAAGCCATTTTCTGCAAGAACCTTTAATTGCTCCGGTGTCGTATTATTGGGATGGCCTTCAAAACTAAATTCGAATCGGGGATGCTTACGACAACCCTTTAGTAAGCCCTTTACGAGGCGCGAAAGATTCTCCGGCGAAAAAAATGTAGGTGTACCACCACCGAGATGCAATTCCCGGATTACAGGGATTGCCCCAAAATGCTCGCGATACATTGCCCATTCGGCCAGAACAGAATCAATGTATCCATCTTCGACCTTGTGGTTCCTGGTAATGCGCGTATTACATGCACAATACGTGCACAGGCTCTCACAAAATGGAAGATGCACATACAAACTTATGCCTTTAAGGTCATTAGACTCGTCAAAACATTGCTTTACCGCTGACCACCAGCCAGACACTGTAAACTTATCCGTCTGCCACAGGGGTACCGTGGGATAACTCGTGTACCGCGGTACCGGCACGTCATACTTTCTGATCAGCTCGGGCAGATTCATCCTTTTTAGAATTTGTCTTGTCATCAAATAACATTCTTACAGATGGTGTATATGTATCCTCATACTGACCGCTGCGCATATTCCAGAGAAATATTCCCAAAAACACAAGCGCGATCGTAATGCTGATTCCAATGAGAAGAATAATAATTCCCATGATTAAAGGTTTTTGCGTTTGGCCATAAATGATACTGCGAGTGATGTAAATCCGACCACACTGATACTGCTCAAGGGCATGAGAATCGCAGCAACCAATGGAGTGAGGTAACCGCTAACCGCGAAGCTCAGTGCAATCGCGTTGTACGTAAACGAAATCACAAATCCTGTCTTCAGAATACGGGAAGCGATCTTCGCCAGGGCGATAAACTTATCCAGCGATCCAACACGACTGCCGTGAAGAATGGCGTCACACGCTGGTGTAAAAACGCCGGTATCATCAGTGACGGCAACACCGACATCACTTTGCTTAATTGCTCCGGAGTCGTTGAGACCATCGCCAATCATCAACACCCGACTACCCTTGCTTTGTAAATTACGGACGTATTCGAGTTTGTCGTGAGGGGATTGATTGAAGAGTATCGGAACGGCGTCGCCAAACAATTTCTCCATACGTGAACGATCTGAATCATTATCGCCGGAAAGCAACGCAACGAATCGTTTACCGAGTCGCGCAAGCATTGACCTGAGGCCCTCGCGTATAGCCGTGGAGACAGAATAGTAGCCAATGATAACATTGTCGATGGAAAGATAAACTACTGATCCGGCCTCGCGATCTGGCCGGGCTGCCCCGACAAACGATGCAGAGCCGAGCTTATAAAGATGACCCAGACTCACTCCCTCCAGGCCTTTACCAGGTAGTTCCTTAAATCCTGAAATCGTCTGCGCACCCTTCGTTCTGATGCTTTTATTAATCAGCGTGCTTAAGGGATGCGTAGAATAGCCTGTAAGTAGCTTTACGACCGCTTCCTGATTTTCTGTTAAAGTTGTTCCGACGAAACGAATTTCAGGTTGATCACCGTGTGTTACCGTTCCTGTTTTGTCGAACACAATTGCATCCACCGATGCGAGGCGTTCAATGATATCCGCGTTTTTGAGATAGAAGTGATGTTTTCCAAAAACACGCAGCATGCTTCCATATGTGAATGGTGCTGAAAGCGCTAGTGCGCAGGGGCACGCAACCATCAGCACTGATGTGAGCACGAGCCACATGCGCGACGAATCTGCTACGAACCAATAAACGGCAGTAAGTACGGCAATCCCTAATACCGCCCAGGTAAACCGACGCGCGGCGCGGTCAATCGTTTTCCTGTATTTGCTTTCGGATGACTTTTGAAACGCATCACTGTTCCAAAGACTGGTGAGTTGGCTTTGCGAAGTCTTTTTCTGAACAACAAGTTCGACAGGTTTTCCAATCAGCCTGCCTCCTGCGTATACGATATCACCCTGGATTGCAGAAACGGGTTTGGACTCGCCCGTGACAAAACTATAGTCAATAAGTGCTTCGCCTTCAATCAACACACTGTCTGCCGGAACGATTTCAAGATTTCGCACGCGAATGTGATCTCCTTTGTCAAGTTCATAAATGATCACCGGTGTCCACTCATCACTGGCCAACCGCTGAACGGCGAGGGGAAAGTACGATTTGAAATCCCTGTCAAAGGCGAGGCTTTCATATGTTTTTCCCTGGAACCACCGCCCGATAAGGAGGAAGAACACAAGCCCTGTAAACGAATCCAAATAGCCGGGTCCGGTTGCAGTAACAATATCCCTCGAGCTTCGCACAAACAATACAATTAACCCTACGGCTATCGGCACGTCGATATTGATTTGTCTTTCGCGCAGACTCCGGTAACAGGCGAGAAAATAATCGTAGCCACTGTAAACCAGAACAGGGACAGAAAGGGCAATATTCAAATACGAAAATATCCGCTGCAGCTGGTAATCATTGTGGTCCAGCCCGAGGTATTCGGGGAAACTAAACAGCATCACGTTACCGAAGCAGAATCCAGCCACGGCCAGTTTGATCAGCAGGCTGCGATCAATCGTTCCGGACGTCGCTGCCGTTGCTTCATTCGCAAGATTAATCTTTGGTTCATAACCAAGTGAGGCGAGTAGTCGCGCGACTTCACTCAGTTTCACGCGTGAAGGCGTAAAATCTATTTCCACCGTCTTGCGTGCAAAGTTCACTTCCGACTTCAGGATACCATGATTCAATTTCTGAAGGTTCTCCAAAAGCCAGATGCAGGATACACAGTGGATGGCGGGAACATAGAATTTCACACGCACAAAATCGTCAACATCAAATGCTACGAGTTTCCTGCGGATTTCCGGTTTATCAAGATACGCGTACGCATCATCACTCACATCTTTGACCTGTACACCAGCGTTGCCGTCAAGTGCGTAGTATTCACAGAGGTCATTTGCATGCAGGATCTCATAGACCGTCTTGCAGCCAAAACAGCAAAAGCTTTTGTCTTCCAGCCACAACGTTTCTTCACATGTATTTCCACAGTGAAAGCAGGCCACGTCCGTCTTGAGCGGTATTTCCAGTTCCATGTCGGCGATTAGTTAACAGATCACTCCTGTTTGAGGTTACACGTCCAGATAGGAAGGTCGGCATGGTTGACGACGTCCTCCGTCACACTTCCTGCAAAGAAGTGCGCGAGTCCCTTTCGGCCATGCGTTCCCATGGCCAGCATGTTCGCTTTTACATCGTGACTGAAGTTTATAATGCCCGTTTCCTCGTACAGGTCGTTGAAAATGTTGATAGTGAAATTCTGGAGCATATATCGCGCTGCGAATTCCTGAAGGCGTACCCGTGTTGTAGTATCAGGGGCAAAATTCGCGGGCGTATTTATCCAAACGATGTGAAGTTTCGCACCAAAAAAATTCTGCAGAGCTTTCACCTTCATAACCAATCCCTCCTGGTCTGTGGTGTCAAGTGTGTTGGGGAACACGATATCCCGAATCGATGCAACGTCGATTGCATTTCTGACTACGAGAACAGGCACACTTGAATGGCGAACAATTTTTTCGGTGTTCGATCCGATGAGAACTTCGCGTATTCCTGAAGCGCCGCGGGTACCCATAATGATGAGATCAACTGATTGAGACGCCGCGTAATCGAGAATCATCCGCGAGGTTTCACCAAAAACGACCTTTGTATACAGGGGAATATTCTCCGTGTTTTCCTCAATCAACTTTGCAAACTCCGTTTTTGATTTTTCCTCCAATTCCTGGAAAAGGCTTTCTTCGAGAGAAAGGACCGGCATTAGCACAGCATCATGTAACACTGGCAATTCTATAACATGCAATACATGAACTTCGCCGCCGGAGCGTGCTGCAACGGAAAGCGCGGACCGAAACGCGTGCCTGGCAGGCGTTGAAAAATCACAGGGAACAAGAATTTTTTTCATGGCTTGACCGGATTTATTAACAAAACTATCTGATTGAAGAGGCTCATGGATTGACCCCTGTCACCGGAATCCATGACAAAAATCAGTTAATAAAAGTCAGGCATGTGGATTATGCTGTATTGATACCAAAACAGCATTGAATTCGATGAAAATGACCAGTGACCAACGCGTGGCAATCCTCGCCCATGACGGCGTCGACCAGCAGGAATTAACTGCAACCCGCGACTTCCTTGAGAAAGCAGGGATTAAAACCGATACCATTGCCTTCGAGGGGGCCGAGGTAAAGGGATGGGAACACGATCAATGGGGAATTCGCCTCCGTATCGACAAGCACTTTAGCGTCGTCAAACCCCTTGATTACGATGGCGTTTTCATACCCGGAGGGCCGCTGCACGCCGACGAATTAAGGGAAAAATCTCAGGTAAACGCATTCATTAAGGAACTGTTTGGCGCCGGGAAAATCGTCGCTGGCATCGGTCATGGAGTCCAGGTTCTGATAAGCGCCAATGTACTGCACGGGCTGAAAGTAAGTTCCCTTTCATCCATTGCGGCCGATGTTCGGCATTGCGGTGCTCTGGTGCAGGATGACGCAATTACCGCCGACAATGGTGTGATTACGGCACGAAGTGGTGATCATCTGGAGCGTTTTGCACAAACGATGATTGATTTACTTAAATCAGACGTGAAGCAGCGCGTGGATGTGATCATTTAAGCATTTCCTGCTCCGGAAGCGGGCATTTTTATACCGATCAGCAATTGAAATTCGGTTAGGGATTCCTACATTTACGAGATTTCGTAAAATCCGGCATGCAAATCACCTTAAACCAATTTAAGACCTTACTGTACTCAGTAAAGGAAGAACAGATTGGCGTGAAGGTAAAAACCCACACGGGCTGGAGCTCAGATTATCTCAATATCATTGGATTCATTGCGTCGGCTCGAGACAAGGAAAACAAAACCTTCACCGGGGTAGTCCTTTCAAATTCAAACGAAACCGAAGGTATTCTGATAAACAACATTTCATCAATCACTGCCTTTGAACTGGAACGCGCATGCGAAAATTACAAAGGTGGTACCGTTTACCATTTACGGGACAACATCTCGCTCAAAACGCTTATTCTGAATTAGCGTTCTATTTCGACATCACCTTTACTACCTCGACATCTCTGGAGTATTGCTCAAGAATTTGTTGTAACTGATTTACAAGATTTTCCTGGCTGCAGGGCTTTGTCAGGAAATCCGCAGCCCCTAATAATCGCGTTTCC
>JAEZDW010000163.1 GCA_023417955.1 Bacteroidota bacterium | reverse complement strand
CCCCTGTGTCGTGAAGAGCATTCCGTTTCGCGCGTTACGCGTGGGCATTACACAGTCGAACATATCAATTCCCAAAGCAATACACTCCAGAATGTTTTCCGGTGTACCTACACCCATAAGATAACGTGGCTTGTCAGCCGGTAAGATGCTGCACACCAGACTCGTCATTGCATACATATCCTCATGCGGTTCGCCAACAGACAACCCGCCAATTGCGTTGCCTGTTTGATTTTGCTCTGCGATGAAGGTGGCAGAAGCTTGCCGCAGATCAGGGTAAACACTTCCCTGGACGATTGGAAAGAGTACCTGATCGTATCCATAAAGCGGTTCCGTTTGATCAATTCGTTGAACGCATCGCGTCAGCCATTGATGGGTCAACTCCATCGACGCTTTTGCATAGTTGTATTCGCAGGGGTAGGGCGTGCATTCATCGAACGCCATGATGATATCGGCTCCGATCTGACGCTGTATGTCCATTACACCTTCGGGCGTGAAGTGATGTTTTGATCCGTCAATATGGGATTTGAAGATTACACCGTCTGAAGTGATCTTACGGTTTTCAGCAAGGGAATACACCTGGTACCCGCCACTGTCGGTAAGTATGGGCTTCTGCCATCCGATGAATTTGTGAAGTCCTCCTGCTTGTTGAAGCAGGTCGAGACCGGGACGCAGGTACAAATGGTATGTGTTTCCAAGAATGATTTCGGCACTGATGTCGTCACGGAGTTCGCGTTGATGGACTGCCTTTACAGACCCCGCGGTTCCGACCGGCATAAAAATCGGCGTTTCGATCACGCCGTGGCTGGTCGTCAGGGTGCCGGCACGCGCCGAACTCTTTGGATCTGATGAATCAAGTTTGAACGTCATAAAGCCAGCAAAAATACGGCTTCGCTGGCACTATAACACTTTCGGGTACGCTTTTGATTGTTTGACTAGTGGATTCCGCTGCCCAGATAAGAGTTCAGGTTTTCAGGGGTAATCACTTCCAGCGGGAAAAGTTCGCGCTCTGGCGGAGTACGCTTGAACATGAGGTGATTGATCAGGTGGCTGATCCCCAGATTTACTTGCCGCTTGGGATTCTGGTTGATGAGGAAATCGATGTATCCTTCACGCAAATACTTAAGGTTGTCTTCGAGAAGGTCGTATCCGATAACACGGATTGCACGCTTCCCGACTTCTTTCAAAAGAGCCGCTGCCACGGCCGTGCCTTTTGATGTACTGATGAATATGCCGTGTAGCTCGGGATCGCGAAACAAATCTGTTAATTGTTGTCTGAAGTTGTCAGCTTCCGGGTCGAGGTTGAAGTCTAAGATCTCAGAATTCTTACGTCCCTTCTGCAGGAAGTAATCGCGGAAACCTTTTTCCTTTTGCGACAAGTGGACAGAATCATGTATATCCTCATCGATATGGAGTACCGCGTATTTTCCGGCATCCGGCTGACCGATCACCATCAATTCTGCTCCGACCCGACCGCTTTCGTAAAGGTCCTGCCCGATGAAACTCATCGGCGTAATTCCTGGGATGCTTGTATTAAAGAGGACAAAAGGAACACTGCTCTGTTTGAATTCCTCGAAGAGCGGTAACGATTCGTGGTAAAAGATTGGGGCGATCACGATTCCGTCCGGCTGTGAGCGCATAGCGGCAGCGGCCGTTTTTTGGAGGGATTCTTTGTCGCGGAGGTCAAACAGCTCAACATTGACATTGACACCATACTGATTCCACTCCGATTGTGCAATGCGTATACCTTCGTGTGCCTGTGCCCAATAGGGATCGGCCGCGGGATCCGGAATAATTACCGAAATCGTGTATTTCTTGTTCGATCCGAGTGTTCTGGCTATCAGATTGGGTTTGTAATCAATCTGTTCCATTACTGCGGTGATCTTCTTTAACGCTTCTTCCGATACCCTGCCGCGATTATGAAGGACGCGGTCAACGGTACCGGCAGAGACACCTGCGAGCTTCGCGATATCCTTAATTCGGATGTTCTTCCCCAATGACATGTTCAAAGAAAACAATTTTTTGCTATCTGTGGAAGACGGCTCCATTTTCTCAAATATCCAATGTTCTCGTACACAAATTAAATGTGTGCGAACACAAATTCAAATCTTAATTGTTTTTAATTTCGTCGACTGCTATCTTTAAACCATCCTGGCGATCGTCGCCGGATAGGCGTTTGAGTTTTTTGGGTTGAAATTTGAGTCCCGCAAGAACCACCCCCAATGGGTGGTTCTTTGCATTTGAGCGGGTTTCACATTTTTGGCCATAATAAGGCAGGTGTATGATCTCCCACTTTTGTGGACGTAAACGGGTGGCCGGCTCATTTATATTTGGATTCAAAAGAACAATCCTCTTTAAGCTTTGGAAGTAATTATTATTGTTTTCTTGGCCGCGGTGTTAATCCAGGTATTCTATCTGATTACCTTCAACATCGCCCTATCTAAATCGACTGTAGCCAAAAAGAATATTGCACCCGCCGATGTGCCGGTTTCGATTCTCGTGTGCGCTCATGACGAGGAGGAAAACCTGCGGGAGTTGCTGCCGCAACTGCTATCGCAGGAATACAATGAGTTTGAAGTCATCGTCATTAATGATCGCTCGAATGATAACACATTTGATTACCTCGGCGAACTCTGCAGATCGGATTCGCGCGTGCGAATGGTGAATGTGGAACATGTTCCGGGTCACGTCAATAGCAAGAAGTACAGCCTGACGCTGGGAATCAAAGCGGCAAAGTATGAATGGTTACTGCTGACAGACGCGGACTGCCGGCCTACCGGATCGCACTGGATTTCGAGCATGAGTACAGCATTTCAGGAAAATACAAAATTTGTCCTGGGTGTTTCTCCTTATCTGAAATCAGCAGGGTTTCTAAATCTTTTCATCCGGTTTGAGTCGATTCTTACGGCTCTACAATACAGTGCATTTGCATTGATGAGAACGCCGTACATGGGAGTCGGCCGGAACCTGGCCTATCGCAAATCATTTTTTCTTGCTGAGAAAGGTTTCAATCAATTCATGAATGTTACGGGCGGAGACGACGATCTTTTTGTGAACCAGCATGCAACGTCAGGAAATACCAGTATAATTCTCGGTCGTGACGCAGCTGTGATGACGTTCCCGGAAACTTCCTGGAGCGCATTCATCAAACAGAAGAAGCGCCACCTCTCCGTTGGCAAGTATTACAAGTTTCGCCATCGCTTTTGGCTCGGCCTTTTCCTATGCACCTGGATATTGTCCTGGTTACTGCTGGTGCCTGCTGTTATCTATGGGTCGTTTCCTGAAGTTGTCGGCGGAGCGATGGTTTTCAGGACACTGTTGCTGATTTTGACCCTCCGAACCGGATTAAAGCGGTTTGGTCACAACTTTGAATTGTGGACTGTACCGTTTTTAGATTTTCTATTTTCGATTTACTATCTTACCACCGGCCTGATTACGTTAGGCTCAAAACGGGTA
>JAEZDW010000428.1 GCA_023417955.1 Bacteroidota bacterium | reverse complement strand
AGAAAGAGACGAGACGCGTTAAATGTCTTTTCCATTGTAGGTTTAAGTTTTAGCAGCCATGAAGATGCCCCGAAAATTTTTTATCTGCAATCCCTGAAGCGTGTAAAATTTACATTTATAACGTTTGAATGCTGTCAAAATCGCAACCATTCAAGTCAGCATGAGACAGACTTGCCCGAAGCTCGCGGCTTGCAAATTCCAAAGAGTGGCGCTCTCGGGCTCATGAGCCTTACTCATTTCAATAGCAGTGCAGCCGTAGCCTGAAGTTGTGTACAGCGATAGGAATTTTCGAGCGTATTTCCAAACATGGGCAGGTGCTGTTACCCCATGCAACGCGGTGCACAACAGGATTGCGCAACTCGTTGCATACAGCGAATCATTCAGGTAAGTTGCAGGTAGGTTGCAGGTAGGTTGCAGGTAGGATGCAGGTAGGATCAGCGAAGTAATTGCGGGAGCAAAACGAGCCGAAAATTGAGGCTGAATTCTGATCTCAATCATCAAAAAAAAATCTCCCAACCGCTCTAAAGTTGAAGCGTTTAGGAGCAAGTTTCTGGATCAGTCTTTAAACTTCAACGGCTTGCTTTGAACTTCACACGTTACGCATCATAACTCAAATGTCAGTCCCTTTTCTCTCAATTTATCGTATGTGCGTTTGTCGAAGCGGTACAGACTCGCGGCGCGATGAGAAACATCTGTTTGTTTTTCTTTGCAGACTTCCAGTAGATTCATCTTCATAAGCTTCCTTCTGAAATTGGGTTTGTCAAGCTTACGCTCGAGGATTGCTTCATATAATTCCTGAAGTTGAAGCAGCGTGAATTTCTTTGGAAGGAGATTGAACCCAACAGGCTCGTGCCGAACTTTGTGGCGAAGGTGGCCAAGCGCTGCCTTTAATATAGAAGAGTGGTCATAGGGCAGGGTGGGAATATCGCTTAGTTTGAACCAGCGCGCATCGGCCGCCGTAAACCCTGCGTGCAGTGTGTAGTCTTCGGGTTTCACCAGCGCATAATATGCGATTGTGATTACGCGTTTGTCGGGGTAGCGGTTCGTTTCACCGAACGCGCGTAACTGCTCCAGATAGATGTTCGAAACCCCGGTAAGGTCTTTCAGAATTCGGTTGGCAGCAGCGTCAATTGATTCATTATAACGTATCCAGCCTCCCGGCAAAGCCCATTTCCCCTTGCTGATACCTTCTCCGTGCTGTACGAGAAGTATATCAAGTTCATTTTTCTTGAACCCGAATATCAAACAGTCAATAGATAGTGCATCAATGACCGACTCGGGGAAAGAATTTTTCTTCATGTCGCTTAAATTGACAAATTGCAAAAAAGCATTACCTTGTAGTCAAAATTACTATAAGGTAGTTAAAAACCAATTAGAACGGCAAAATAGGGAATTCCATGCAGCAATATCTCCTCGGGTTTGATTTGGGTAGTTCTTCCGTCAAAGTCTCTCTTGTTGACAGTCGAACCGGTGAAGTGGCAGCGTCGGCCCAATCGCCGAAAGAAGAAATGCCTATGCTGGCAGTAAAGCCGGGTTGGGCAGAACAAGACCCGGAAATGTGGTGGGAGCACGCCGTCAAGGCAACCCGCGCGTGTCTGGCGAAGTCAGGCGTGTCTGCACAGGATATTGAAGCAATCGGAATCTCGTACCAGATGCACGGACTCGTTTGTGTCGATCGCGACCAGCGTGTAATCCGGCCCTCTATTATATGGTGCGATAGCCGGGCCGTTGGTATCGGTGAAAAAGCATCGGAAGCATTGGGTATTTCCTATTGCCTGGAACACTATCTCAACTCTCCGGGTAATTTCACTGCTTCGAAGCTTGCCTGGGTAAAGCAAAATGAACCGGAGAATTTCGCCAAAATTCATAAGGTCATGCTTCCCGGCGACTACATCGCCATGAAGCTTTCCGGAGAAATCAGCACTACGGATACCGGCCTCTCGGAAGGTATATTCTGGGACTATAAAGCCGGTGGCGTTGCGGAGTCTCTGCTCGCTCATTATGGTATAGATCGCAGCATTCTCGCCGACATCAGACCCGTCTTTTCAGTTCAGGCGGAGGTAAACGAAGCCGCAGCCAAAGAACTCGGCTTGCGCAAAGGAATAAAGATCAGCTATCGTGCTGGTGATCAGCCAAACAACGCTTTTTCACTCAACGTCCTCAACCCCGGAGAAACAGCTGCAACGGCTGGTACATCCGGTGTGATCTATAGTGTAACAGAAAAGAACGCGTTCGATCCGCGCTCAAGGGTGAATACATTCGTTCACGTTAACAATACATCGGCAGCCCCCCGCAACGGCGTTCTGCTGTGTGTCAACGGTACCGGTATTCTCAATAGCTGGCTTCGCCGGAATATTCAAAATTCCGGTCAGGGGTATGAGTACGACAAAATGAATACACTCGCATCCGCATCACCGATCGGATCAGATGGTCTCGTTTTACTTCCCTTTGGAAACGGTGCTGAACGGGTTCTCGAAAACAGAAACATCGACGGCTCCTTCCACGGACTGAACTTCAACCGTCATGGGCAGCCGCACATCTTCCGCGCGGCACAGGAAGGAATCGTCTTTGCATTAAAGTACGGCTTCGACGTATTGCGTACGATGGGTCTGGAAACGAAAGTTATTCGCGCCGGCCATGCAAACATGTTTCTCAGTCCGCTATTCCGCGAAGCATTTGTCAATACAATTGGTGCACGCGTAGAACTTTACGATACCGACGGCTCCAAAGGTGCGGCTCTCGGCGCGGGAGTAGGTGCAGGGGTTTACAGTTCTTTCTCCGATGCATTCAGTGGTCTCCGTTTGATTCAGTCGGAAGACCCCGATCCATCAAAAACACCACAGTACACTGAAGCGTATTCACGCTGGCTAAGCAGACTTAACCGCGAACTGGAAACGCGATAGAAAAATCTATTCAGGAAAATCTTTTAACAATCAAATTCAATATCCAAACCATGAAGCTTACATTGGGAGACAAGGAATACTTCAAAGGAATCGGTCAGATTCAGTATGAAGGTAAGGACTCCGACAATCCGCTCGCGTTCCGTTATTACAATCCGAAACAAAAGGTCGGGAAGAAGACAATGGAAGAACACTTCCGTTTTGCAATTGCTTACTGGCATACATTCTGTGGAACAGGCGGCGACCCCTTCGGACCGGGAACGAAGCAGTTTCCGTGGCTACAGAACGACGATCCCATACAGCGCGCTAAAGAAAAAATGGATGCTGCTTTTGAATTCATCACCAAAATCGGCGCACCTTTCTATTGCTTCCATGACTTCGACTTAGTTGATGAAGGAGATACGCTGGCTGAATCAGAAAAAAGACTGCAGGCCATCGTTGACTACGCAAAGAAAAAGCAAAAAGCTTCCGGGGTTAAACTCCTTTGGGGAACGGCTAATCTTTTCTCGCATCCGCGTTACATGAACGGTGCTGCGACTAACCCTGACTTCAACGTAGTTTGTTACGCAGCCAACCAGGTTAAGAATGCGCTTGACGCAACGATCGAACTTGGTGGTGCCAACTATGTATTCTGGGGGGGAAGAGAAGGTTACATGACCCTGCTCAACACAAACATGAAGCGCGAGCAGGAACACCTCGCACGTTTTCTGCACATCTCACGCGACTACGCACGTGCAAATGGTTTCAAGGGCAACTTCTTTATCGAACCGAAACCGATGGAGCCCACAAAACACCAATACGATTTCGATTCTGCTACCGTGATTTCATTCCTTCGTCAGCATGACCTGATGGATGACTTCAAACTCAATATTGAAGTCAACCACGCCACACTGGCACACCATACCTTCCAGCACGAACTGCAGGTTGCGGCCGATGCGGGATTATTGGGAAGCATTGATGCCAACCGCGGTGACTATCAGAATGGATGGGATACGGATCAGTTTCCGAACAACCTGTATGAACTTGCTGAAGCGATGCTTATCATCCTCGAGGCAGGTGGTTTCAAAAATGGTGGCGTGAACTTCGACGCGAAAACACGCCGGAATTCAACAGACCTTGCTGATATATTCTACGCCCACATTGGTGGTATGGACTGCTTCGCAAGAGCATTGCTCATTGCCCAGGCAATCCTTGAAGATGGCGAATATACAAGTCTGAAGAAAGCGCGTTACGCATCGTTTGATTCCGGTAAGGGTAAATCTTTCGAGCAGGGCAAGGCTGGTCTCGAAGACCTTGCTAAACTTGCGATCAAGAATGGCGAACCCGAACAGATCAGCGGAAAACAGGAATACATCGAAAACCTGATCAACCGTTTCATCTGATGAAATAATTGCATTGTGATTTTAGGGTCAGGGTCGGGCTAATTCAGTCCGGCCCTTTTTTTGTTTCTTAAGCTGCAAGGGTTTCTGGTTCAAAGGCAATCCTTTGGTTCCCGGGCTCTGCGGTAAAAACAGCAGCGTGGTCATACGCATTTGACCAACCGCGTTATTTTGACTAGGTTCGATCCTTAATAGCATATCCATGAAACTGATTGCAACACTTTCTTTCATAGCCCTGCTCACAACTTCGGTGATGGGCCAGGCAACCTCATACGGCAATTTCAAGGTCTCAGAACAGGAGCTCATATATCAAAAAGTCTTTGTCCACGATTCGGTTACGCTGGAGAAACTGCAGGCGTACTATGCAGGCCTTCCTTTTGTAAAGGGGGCTGCGATAGCCGGGAATGAGCTCACATTCAGAATGAATGACTTTGTGGTTGATTACAAGAAATTTGGATTTAGCCAGGTATCCACACCGGCGATCATCCAGACCGGGCGTTACAGCGGTAAGGTTAGCGTATCGGCCAAAGAAGGGCGGTATCGGGTGACCGTTTCGGAAATCAAAATGACGGGCGACATTGTTTACAAGAAGATCACGTCTCCTGAACCGATTACCAATTTTGCCTGCCGGGACAACGGTACATACATTTCATCTGACTGGACCAAGCCAAACACACTTGGTCTCCTTGATAAAGCCTTTACGGATAACCTGGAGTACGTTTCAAAGCCTTCCCACACCGACGGAGACTGGTAAGAGGACCCAAAATCCCGGAACGATGCCGGCTGATAGGGATGGACGCCTATCAACCCATATCGCAATCGTTTTCTGTAAATTTTATTGCTTATTTTCCGCGCGGAAATCGAGTGAAATATTCAATCAAACCCTATTTTTAGAACCATGAGTCGAAAATTACGAATGGGCATGATCGGAGGCGGGATGGACGCATTCATAGGCGCTGTCCACCGAAGAGCTGCGGCCCTTGATGGAGAAATTGAACTGGTTTGCGGAGCATTCAGCAGCGATCCAAAGAAATCAAAACAAACCGGCGATGCCTTGTACCTGAATCCACACCGGATTTACGCATCGTACGAGCAGATGTTTGAAAAGGAAAAGAACTTGCCTGCAGATCAACGCATGGATTTCGTTTCCATCGTGACACCCAATCACGTGCACTTCGAACCGGCACGCATGGCATTGGAAAACGGTTTCCATGTCATTATCGATAAGCCCCTGGCATTTTCTGTAGCAGAGGCAAAAGCCCTGAGGAAAATTGTTGAAAAAACAGGATTGATACTCGCGCTCACACATACTTACACGGGGTATCCGCTGGTAAAGGAGGCGCGTCATGCGATCGCGCAAGGCAAGATTGGCAAAGTAAGAAAGGTATACGTCGAGTATCCGCAGGGATGGCTCACTGTGATGAAGGAAAAACTCGGCAATAAACAGGCAAGCTGGCGAACTGATCCCAAACGTTCAGGTGCTGGTGGTGCAATCGGCGACATCGGTACGCATGCTGCAAACCTGGCTGAATACATTACCGGATTGCAAATCACGGAAGTGAACGCGATGCTGAACTCTGTTGTGAAGGGTCGCAAAATCGACGACGACAGTTCAATGTTGTTGCGTTTTAACAACGGCGCAACCGGGGTGCTACTCGCAACCCAGGTGGCAGCGGGCGAAGAAAACAATCTTAATATTCGTATCTATGGTGACAAGGGTGGAATGGAATGGCGGCAGGAGGAACCAAATACGCTGGTCATGAAATGGCTCGACCGTCCGAAGGAAGTAGTGCGCGCAGGTTGGTTCGAATATTTGTCAGAACCCGCCAAACTTAACACGCGCGTGCCGTGGGGTCACCCGGAGGGCTACTTCGAAGCGTTTGCAAATATTTACCTGGCTTTTGCACGCGCCGTACGCGCCTACAAGCCCGGCAAGCGAATCAACGCTGCGAAATTTGACTTCCCTGACGTCGAGGATGGTGTGCGCGGAATGGCGTTTGTTGATACCGTCATTCGATCGGCTAACTCAAACCGGAAGTGGACTCCTTTCAAATACTAATACTTCGTACTTTCACCGGCGATTTCTAATGTCCTGACCGGCCACCGCGCCGCAGGTTTATAACAACGGAAAACACTTATCACATACAACCACATGGCGTTAACGACTATCAAAGGACCTGCAATCTTTCTTGCCCAGTTCATGGGCGACAATGCACCTTATGACAACATCAAAACGATAGCGAAATGGGCCGCGTCTCTCGGTTATAAAGGGATTCAAATTCCCACCTGGGACAAGCGTGCAATCGACCTCAAGTTGGCTGCAGAAAGCAAGGACTATTGCGATGAATGGAAAGGGGCAATAGAAGACTGCGGACTTCAGGTTACAGAACTTTCAACTCACCTTCAGGGACAGCTTGTTGCAACTCATCCGGCATTCGATGATCTCTTCGATGGATTTGCCCCTAAAGAAGTGCGCGGTAATCCGAAGGCGCGTACTGCCTGGGCTGTTGATCAGCTCAAACTGTCGGCAAAGGCGAGTAAGAATTTGGGAATCACTGCACACGCTACCTTTTCAGGTGCATTAATGTGGCACACTGTATATCCGTGGCCACAGCGCCCCGCAGGCCTCGTGGATGATGCCTTCAAGGAGCTCGCAAAACGATGGCTCCCCATCCTTAATGCCTTTGACAAGGCAGGTGTTGATGTGTGTTACGAAATCCACCCTGGAGAAGACCTTCATGACGGTGTGACATTTGAACGATTCTGGGAAGCAACCGGAAAACATACGCGCTGCAATATCCTGTATGACCCAAGTCACTTTGTGTTGCAACAGCTCGACTACCTGCAGTACATCGATATTTATCATCCTTTCATTAAGATGTTCCACGTCAAAGACGCGGAGTTCAACCCGACTGGCAGATCAGGTGTGTATGGCGGGTACCAGGATTGGGTAAATCGTCCCGGACGTTTCCGTTCCCTCGGTGATGGTCAGGTGGATTTCAAATCAATCTTCAGCAAACTGACACAATACGGCTTCTCGGGATGGGCAGTTCTTGAATGGGAGTGCTGTATGAAACACCCTGAGCAGGGGGCAGCGGAAGGCGCTCCCTTTATTAAGAATCACATCATACGTGTTACCGAAAAAGCCTTTGACGATTTTGCCGCTACAGGCAAAGACCAGAAGTTCAACAAAAAAGTACTAGGAATCTAAACTCAACAATCATGAAAAAAATATTAGTTTTTGCTTTGGCTGCGGCGTCTCTTCTTTATTCATGTGGATCTAAACAGGAAGAAACGAAAGGGGAGGAAGATGCATACAATGAATATGAAATAGCAAGCGACGAAGATTCAGGTGCACCTGCATCGGATGCTGCGGGCTCACAGGAAGCTGAAACAAGTTCAGTAAAGGATTTGATTGCACAGGGCGAGGCATTGATCAATTCCAGTGATTGCAAAACCTGTCACACCATTGAGAATAGAATCGTCGGGCCTTCATATAATGAAGTTGCAGCGAAGTACGAATTCACACAAGCGAACGTTTCTGCTCTTTCCGAAAAGGTGATCGCAGGCGGTGCCGGCACATGGGGTGAAATCCCGATGACGCCGCATCCGAATGTGTCGAAACCGGATTCCGAAAAAATGGTGTCCTTCATCCTTTCGCTCGACGGCGAAGACTTTAAACAGTAACGGATTCTATGAAATACATCGTCCTGACGCTCATCCTGTTTTCGATGATTAATCCGGGAAACGAAAGCCATGCGCAGAACAAACTCTCCAAGCAGGAAGAGGACGAAGGATGGTGGCTGCTATTTGACGGCCAATCGCTGCAGAAATGGCGCAACTACAACAGTCAGGAAACCGGCTCCGCATGGAAAATTGAAGACGGAGCCCTGGTCCTTGACACAAGCAATGGAGCGAAGGGGGGCGACCTTGTTACGCAGAAAGAATACGAAGATTTCGAGTTGAAGCTTGAATGGAAAATCAGTGCCTGCGGAAACAGCGGTCTTATGTTTAATGTTATCGAGGATGCCAAATACCATTCTCCATGGTTAACCGGTCCGGAGATGCAAATTCTCGATAACACATGCCACCCGGATGCAAAGATACATAAACACCGCGCCGGCGACTTATATGATCTCGTCCCATGCTCAAAAGAGACCGTTAAACCGGCTGGTGAATGGAACCAGGTCCACATCATTTCCAAAGGCGGTAAATACGAATTCTGGCTTAACGGAACGAAGGTCGTAGCATTCGAAATGCATACTGCAGAATGGAAAGCGCTTGTCGCAAAGAGCAAGTTCAACGAGTTTCCCGACTTCGGTACGTCACGGCGTGGACGTATCGCCCTTCAGGATCATGGCGATAAAGTCTGGTTCCGCAACATAAAAATCAAACCCCTTTAAAAAGCGCGGTTCTTTAACCGGCTACTCATTATGAAGTACTCCCT
>JAEZDW010000374.1 GCA_023417955.1 Bacteroidota bacterium | reverse complement strand
CAACTTACTTAATCCCAAAGTGGATGTTTCTCAAGATTAACCTGCTGGTGGAAAAACATTCGTGCGGAGGCTTCAAAAGATTCAGTGAAATCTGACACCAGGAAATGGTGATCCGGACCGGAGGCATTGCTTATCAAATCTTCATTTTCAAGATATGACTTCAGGGCAGCAGCTACGGTTTCGGATGAATCGAGAATCGGTATGCGTCCGTTGTAGTGCGCATTAATTTCTGCTTTGATCAGTGGGTAATGTGTACATCCAAGAATTAGAGCCTCAATTCCATCGAGCGCAGGATCATCAAGGTATTGGGCAATTATTTCGTGACTTATCTGATTGTTGAAGAAGCCCTCTTCAATCATCGGTACGAGTAAAGGCGTCGCATGTGAGTAAACTGTGATGTCCATGTTAAGTTGATCAATCTTTCTGGTATAAACCCCCGACTGCACAGTACGCTTTGTTCCGATAAGGCCGATGCGACGACCTTCAAACTTCCTGCTGACAAGATCGATCATCGGATCGATTACGTTGATAACGCGGACGTGTCGGCCGACGTATTCCTTAAGGAGTTCGTATGCGGCCGAAGACGCAGAGTTGCATGCGATAACAATAACCTTGCACTTCTTCTTTAACAATACCTCGGCGATCTTGACTGAGTATGCCTGAATTGCAGCTTCGGATTTATCGCCATATGGAAGGTGAGCTGTGTCACCAAAGTAGATCATGCGTTCGGATGGAAGGAGCTTCGTAATTGCGTGTGCCACGGTTAATCCCCCGATGCCACTGTCAAACACTCCGACGGGTTGCTCCCTGCTTATTTTCATAGATGTAAAAAACCGCTGCGAAGTTGATAAAAAAATATTGCTTATGGATAGGGCGGAAAAAAAATGGGTGGAGCCGAAATAAAAAAAGCGCCCGTCTATGTTCGGGCGCTCTTAAGTATCATTTCCGGATTCAGGCTATGTTAGTCGAAAGGTTGGACACGACTATATCGCGTTTTTCCTTATGTCCGCAATAGTTGCACTCCAGGTGTTCGATGATAAATCCCGCATCGGTGTCTGTGGGTGGCTTGCTAACCTCCTCGCGGGCAATGGTCATAGTGAAGTAGCCGCATTCAGGACATTCCGACATTTGATCGTGAATTATATACTTCTCAATTTTCTTATACCCTGTTTTTTCATCGAGCCACACGTCGTAGTCTACTACCTGAATTTCCTCTTCTTCAATCATTGAACGTTCCATATGGACGTCCTCCTCTTCCTCAGTGAGCCTCCGCATTACGTTCCCGTCGGGCGATACGCGCGGAGCGGTGCGGAGTTTATGAAGTCGTTTGGCGATCTTCTTGGGATAGTATACCCGGATCAGACTGTGCGCCGAGAAGTAGCCGATCACAATGAAGCACAGACTAATGAAGACCCTCACATAAAACCAGCGGACGCCGTGTTCAACGATGACATCCGTGGCGACCGTATTGATAGCAAACGCGCCGGAGAGAAGAAAGAAAACCAGTGCATACCAGAAGTACTTCACTTCGTGAAGGTTCACGTAGTCATACTTCTCCTTCGGATCCTTGATTTTGAGCACGTTGAATTCGTAAAAGAGCAGAACCAGTACGCCGACGGCAAGGCTGCCGAGAATACCATAGAACATGTATTGGTTCCATGGCCCAAGTGAATTGCCAGAGATTTCCATAGATCAGGTTGGTTAAGGACTATATAAAAATAACTATCCTTTTACTCATTAAAAATGGAGCCGGCCGGTTTTTTCCGCCAGACTATGTATGGTTTCGGTCTGCCAATCAAAAAAATACCGGCCTGGCACGCGAAAAATGCCCTCCGCAGACTGTATTCCGCGTAGTTTCGTATTATTGCACCGGAAACTTAATGACAGAAATACATATGGCTAACAACCTTTTGAAAGGAAAACGCGGCATCATCTTCGGTGCCCTTGATGAAAATTCAATCGCGTGGAAGACCGCGCTCAAGGCAAAGGAAGAGGGAGCTTCGTTTACCTTAACGAACGCGCCAATAGCCATGCGGATGGGTAAGATTAATGAGCTCGCCAAAGCATGCGATGCAGAGGTTATCCCGGCTGACGCAACTTCCGAACAAGACCTGCTCAGCCTTTTCACCAAAAGCCAGGAGGTTCTCGGCGGTAAGCTTGATTTTGTACTTCACTCGATAGGAATGAGCCCCAACGTTCGGAAGGATAAGGCATACGGTGACTTGAACTACGACTGGTTTCTTAAGACACTTGACATTTCGGGAGTCTCTTTTCATAAGGTAATGCAGACAGCTGAGAAGACTGATGCGATGAACGAATGGGCCTCTATCGTTGCGCTGAGTTACATCGCTGCACAACGCACTTTCCCTGACTATTCCGATATGGCACAGGCAAAGGCGCTGCTCGAATCAATCGCAAGAAGTTATGGATACCGGTTTGCGAAAAGCAAAAAAGTAAGGGTTAATACAATCTCGCAATCACCGACGAAAACAACTGCAGGCGCGGGTATCTCCGGCTTTGATGTGTTCTACGATTATGCGCAAATGATGTCACCTCTTGGCAACGCTACAGCCGAGGATTGTGCGAATTATATCGTCATTATGTTTTCAGACTTTACGCGCATGGTAACAATGCAAAACCTGATGCATGATGGCGGGTTCTCTTCAACCGGAATTACTGAAGATCTCATCGAACGCCTGACGAAATAAGATTCGCGTCCATGGTGTCCTTCCCGCCCTGTAAGATTAACCTGGGCTTGTCCATCCTGCGAAAGCGGGATGATGGTTTCCATGATATCGAAACGTGTTTCTATCCCGTTCCCTTTACTGATATCGTGGAGATCATCCCGGCGGATGAGTTTGGATTTTCAACGTCAGGTCTGGCCATTGGCGGAAAAGAATCCGACAACCTTTGCGTAAGGGCATACACATTGATGCGGCAGGCATACCAACTTCCACCGGTTAAAATTCACCTTCACAAAATCGTTCCAATGGGCGCAGGGCTCGGTGGTGGTTCGGCCGATGCCGCACACTGCATCCGTATCCTCAACGAGGTCTTCACCTTACAGCTTTCTGACATAGAAATGCGTGAGGATGCTGCAAGGCTAGGAAGTGACTGCGCATTCTTTGTCAGCGGTGGTCCAATGCTCGGTACGGGACGGGGAGAAGTGCTCACTCCGCTTCCACTATCGCTAAAAGGATACTACCTCGTGCTGGCGAATCCCGGAATTCATGTATCCACAGCTGCTGCGTATGCCGGCGTTGTTCCGACCATGCCAACGGAATCGGTGAGTGAAATAGTTGCGCGACCTGTAGCCGAATGGCGATCGCAATTAAAGAACGACTTCGAGGAAGGGGTCTTCGGAATGTATCCGGAATTGCTTGAACTTAAAGAAAACCTCTACAATGCCGGAGCAGTCTACGCAGCGATGAGTGGATCGGGATCCACCGTTTTTGGCTTGTTTGAAAAGGAAGCTTTGAATCCGGGTGTGCCCGGGAATATTATTGTCTGGAAGGGATTCCTCGACTAAACATGCGGTTGTACCGGTTTGTCGAACCGCTTCTTCAGGAAGGGGTACAACGCAACGGCACAGAGTATGATGACGGTTCCGATGTAAAAATTGATGTTCATCTTTTCACGCTGGCCGAAAATGATAACCGCCATAATGATTCCATAGACCGGCTCGAGATTAAGCGTAAGCTGAATAAGGAACACGCTGATTTTCCTCATCAATTCCACTGCGACTGAATACGCATACACAGAACAAACCCCTGCCAGCAACGCAATGTAAATCCAATCCTGCCACGTTGGAGCCAGCTGAAATTGATGGTCCGGATTGAAAAGTTTATAGCCGCCCATCAACACGCCAAGTGTGATAACGATGGCGATCATTTCATAGAATGTGATCGCGAAAGGAGACACGCGGCGAACCATGCGTGCGTTAAATACTGAGAAGAGTGCCGACGTGAATCCTGCCAGAATTCCAAGTGCTAGACCGCCAGCGTATTCAAAATCAAAAGAGAAAATCACATACAGTCCTGCGATTACCATCAAGC
Source organism: Bacteroidota bacterium (assembly GCA_023417955.1). Taxonomy (GTDB): domain Bacteria; phylum Bacteroidota; class Bacteroidia; order Cytophagales; family Cyclobacteriaceae; genus Ohtaekwangia. The sequence continues at coordinate 1,802 of JAEZDW010000374.1, read as the reverse complement.
CAAGAATGAGCTCAAACTTTTTGATTCTGTTACGGTTAAACCAGGGTTCGAGCAGTGCGGCCCATAGCGAGTTAGTGGCGAATCCCACGAGACTTACAGATACATTCGAAATACGCGCTGATCCAAAAAATGCAAGCCAATGAATTGTTACAATGACGCCAATCAAAAGCAGCCTGATCAATTGAACACGTGTCACAATAAACGAACCTTTTGATACGGCTATTACGATTGCCATACCTGCCGCGGCAAGTATTCCCCGGTAGAAGATCATTTCGAGTGCCGGAATGGTGACAAGCATTCCAAGGATGGCGGAAAATCCCCACAGAAATACAATGAAATGAAGTTTAAGGTAATCAGCGCGGGTCGCCATCAGCGGGGAACGTATTTGTACATGGCGACTGAAATGACACCAAAAATCAGGTTCGGAATCCACACGGAGATTGCAGGAGGAAGACTTCCGCTTTCTGCAAATGTTCTGAACAGCGTGAAAAAGAGTATGAATATGAAGGAGAGAAGGAACCCAAGCGCGATTTGAACACCGGTTCCACCCCTGCTTTTCCTGGATGAAACAATGGCTCCCATGAATACCAGAATAAAAATGGTTACCGGTGCGGAGTATCGCGTGTATTTTTCAACTTCATACACTTCGACGCCCGTCGATCCGCGTTCGCGCAGTGTCTTTATGTAATCGTTCAGTTCGTTAAGCGTAAGACCATCGTATTTGCGGTAGTCGTTTTCAAACTCCTTTGGGTGAATTACAAGTGTCGTATCCGTTGCATCCCCACTCGTGAGACTGTCTGCAAAGGTAACCTGACTGCTTCCGGCATGATCGATGAGTTTCTCGGGATTGGCGGTCTTCTCGAAGATCGCGTCGATCTTGCGGACTGTCCAGTTTCTTAGCTTCCATTTCTGGGTCGTTGAGTCCCATTCAATTCTTCGCGCGTATAACTTTTCCATCAGCCTGTTGTTTTCAAACCGCTCAAGCGTGAAGTGGTAGCCAGTCTGGTTGTTATTATTGTAACTCTGCATGTACAGGTAGGTGTCGGGTGCCACCTGCATGTGAATGTTTCGCTGGTCGAAATAGTATTTGTTCTTGATATACTGCAGTTCGAAGGCAAGCCGCGACTTGTTTGAATCAGGAATAATCCAGCCATTCAGCACAAAACTTATGGCTGCAACTACTGCGGCGCCGATGAAAAGCGGAACCAGAAATCTTCGGAAGCTCACGCCGCTGCTTAGTATAGCAACAATTTCAGTGTGGCCGGCCATTCTGGCACATACATATACCGTGGCAATGAATATCGTGATGGGAGTGATCAGACTTCCGATCCACGGTACAAAATCAAGGTAGTACATCGCGATCTGTCCGGCTTTGAGTTGAGCCTTCGCAAACTTGTCCATCTTCTCCGTCAGGTCAATGACTGTGATGACGGAAAGCAGAATCAACACCACGAAAAAAAAGGTGCTGAGAAATCGTTTCAATATGTACCAGTCAAGCAGCTTCATATTATGTCAGAGTCGCGTGCTGATCTTTTTAATGATGGTGTTCTTCCAAAAAGAAAAATCTCCTTCCAGAATATGTCTCCTGGCTTCCTTAACCAGCCAAAGGTAGAACGTAAGGTTGTGGATTGAAGCAATTTGCGCGCCTAATATTTCCTTATTTATGATGAGATGCCTGAGGTAGGCCTTTGAGTGAAACGTGCTCGCATAGCCACCAAGTTCCGCATCAATCGGTGAAAGATCATCTCTCCATTTTTCGTTCCGGATGTTTATGATCCCCTGTGTCGTGAAGAGCATTCCGT